>JAHDIA010000001.1 GCA_020631035.1 Chitinophagales bacterium
ACCAACAAAGGGCGATATTGCCCGAATACTTTAAAATTTATAGAGATGAAAAATTATTATTTTGTAGCCGAGAAAATCGAAAACACTTTATTTAATCACCATACAGGTGAACACGATTTTCAAATAGAGGTCTTGGACACAATAAGAATGGCATTTGAGAGCAGCGAAGATGCTGCTAGGTTTTTAGAAAAGACAGTAGAAGATGATAGAGAGCTTGCAGGCAAGTTAATCATCTTAAGAATAAAAGAAGACGTAGATGCAAACGGGAATACCGTAGACTCGGTAACTATTCCTAGGGAGAATGGTAAATATGGAACAAAGCTGGATGCTTTTACGCTGAGTTCAATTATCTACACAGCAGAAAAAAATGAAAAGACTGGAAGATGGGAGTTCAAGCAAAAGAATCCCTGAAAATTAAACAAAAACCCACCTACAGACCTTGGAAATCTATTGTAGGTGGGATTTATAGAGATTTTGCAAAAATAAGGAAATTAATAAATAAATCTATCCCGTATGCAGGGATTCCAGAATAAAAATATTATTAAAATCAAAGAAATGTACAATACAATAAAGTTAGATAGATTCGCCCGAAGAATGGGCGTAAAGATAGTTGAGAGTGGCAATTGCACAAATGAGCATTGTAATTGCGAATACCACGACCCAGTATTAGATGTTTGCTTTCCAAGCCAGGAAGTAATGAATTTGTTTGAAATTCAAACAAATAGAAACTTTGATAGCAAAGGGAGGTATTATTGCTATGCTGACTGCGTGGTTAGAATAAATAACTCTTTTTACTATTCAAATAGTGAAGACTTTATAAAGCATCAAATAAGGATGAATAGGATTGGTAAAAAACGGAGGGATTTGATGCAAAATAGGAAATATAAAAAAATAAAGGAAGAAGACAAAGGAAAAAAAAGAAAGCGGAGATCCAGAAAGAAAGTCGAGCAATCCATTTGATCCATTTAAATTAGGACTGGCTCTGCACGACCAGTCCCCTTTTTTCTATATCTTCTGATAAGAAAATAAAATCCCCAATGCATTAATCTGCATATTTTCACCATCCAAGTAGATTATATCATACAAAAACTCAGCGGTTTCAAGCTCAAGGAATCCATCAGGCTCAAGAAAGTACAAGTGTTCGCACTCACCTCTTATTTCGTAGTAATGACTTCCAGTACTATCATACATACTATCATTATCGAATACAATTATTTCTTCAGGATTTGCGGATAACTGCCAAGTCCCAATAATATCTTTTTCGCACTGCTCCTCTGCGGACTTTGTGCAGGCTGCTGTGAGGAGCAGAAGTAGGATTAGTAGTGTTTGGTTTTTCATTGTGAAATATTATTTATAAATTTATTAATCTCTGATACAATTGTAAATCTTTTTTGATTTCTATATTCATCCAGTATTTCATATTGTTCCTTGCCAAATAAATCAATATAATCAGACTGATTAAGCGATTCCTTTTCTAATGCCAGCTTGGGTATATCCATAAGTATTGGTAATTGATTAAGACAAAAATCAGTCAAATCATTAATATATTCATCTATATCTTTTTGAATTCCCGACTTAGAATATTCTTCAATTATATCATCAGATTCTAGTCCCCATTTGCCTTCTCTTGTTAATTTTTCTCTATGCTTGAACCTATGTAATGAAATTGGGAATTCTGTCAGGTCTGAAGCAAAAGAGAGTATATAATTAAATACATAATAATAAATATAGTCTTTGTGTTTGCCTTCTTTTAAGCAAATTTCAGAGGACAAATATGTTGATGAGCTTAGTTTCTTTATGTATTCAAATCTAGGTAAGTCTGGACTTAAGATTGAATCTGCTTTTACAACTAATCTAAATGCCTCATTAGTATCTCCTTCCTTCAAACAAGTTTGTGCCTTAGAAATAATGTCATCAAAAGAGCATTCATTTTCTTTTGCAATAAATACAGTATTTAAATCCTCGTCAATAATCACAGGCTCCTCTTGCAATTCATTTTTGCTAGAAACGTATTCAGGACCAGGCTTTTCTTGGTCATTCTCACCAGATTTAGAAAATAGCCGTTTGAAAAAATTCAGCATTTTAATATAGGTATTACCTACTTCCCAGTGATCCACTTCTTAACCCACCAAATTTTGGCAATCTGATCTGGTGGCATAGTCCTGGGCTTGTAGATTGTGTTATGTGAATGAAATATGTATTTTGAATCTTCCGATACGCCAGCAAATGCCTGAAGTAGGAAGTCGTTGTCTTTCGTAATTAGGACAAAGATCTCGCCAACTAAGCTTGAGATGTCGGTGCCCTCCTCAATCATTTTGCCAATGACCACATCTCCAGTTTTGATGAGCGGATGCATTGAGTCGGTTGTGATTTCAAAGCTCAAAAAAACACCTTTTTCACTAATTATTGATTTAGGCATTGTCATAATATCAAAATCATTTTCATCATCAATTATGATTTTCTTTTGAGATTCAAATGGAACAACACCAATGTTAGTTACTGGCTTGTAGCTTCTCCCACTCCCAGAATCAAGGGCTTTACTAATTGGCTCATAGTGTTCATATGACTCTTCATACACAAAAGTATAGAAGTCTACACCAAATACATCTCTTATCTTTTGAATAGTCTTGTCCGAAACTGCCTTTGATCCAGATAGCATTGCAGCTACATAAGGCTGTTTCATTCCAAGCATTTTAGCAAAGTCGCCCTGTGAAGATATAATTTTTTTCTGTTTAAGAGTATTAATTACACTTCTTAATACTTTGGCTTTCAGTTCTTTAACCTCTTGGGACATATTTTTTATAACTTTTTTTGGAAAAAAACTTGAATTATAACCTAAAAGGATATATATTTGTAATCGTAACGATAACGATAATAACAAAGTTAACAAAATGGACCATAACACAAACACTCAAATACCCAACGCAAGGAATGTTCGAAATAAGGCGAAATTAGTATTGTTCACTCAAGAAGAATTGGATAGGATTAATTCTGCAAAAGAAAAGAAAGGGTACAAGGCTTTTGCCTCTTATATACGTGCAATGACCTTGCATTGTTCAGATTTGATTTTGGCAGAAGAACAATCCTTCTCCCAAATCCCACAAACAGGATAGATTCATAAAGTTGTTGTTAACAGGTTAATGGATAACTCTTGTAGCTCAATAGGCAGAGCCGTTTTGGTAAGTGTCTCAACCCACCCACAGTTCCACTTATACCTTATCACTGCCAAGAAAGATGTCGGTTCGAGTCCGACCAAGAGTTCAAAAAAACCAACCGTAATACTGACAGCGTTTGACGCATTCCTTTGGAATTAGGATTTAGTCAGGGATTTAAGCGGCGATGGTTGCAAGAGGCGAAGGAAGCTCGCCAGTTTCTATCTTGCAGAATTGGAAGAGGCATAGAGTACTCGCATGGTCGCCGAGCAGGTTCAACTCCTGCCTTCCAATCAACCTTATATAGAAAAGAGCCAGATGGGCTCAGTTAATTTTTTAGAATTCTGCGGCTGGTTAGCGAGCTGGTCGAGAGTAGTTGTTTTTCTAACCTTCATAGCTTAAAGGTCAGAGCATTGTCAGGATATTTCCATGGAGCGCAATCATCCATTCCATACTGGCAAGGGTAGCGGTTCGAGTCCGCTTGAAGGTTCTAGCATTATTGTTTACCACAACATTTTTTCATTATGAATGACATAGATTTTTTCGAGAGTTACGATAAGTACACATCAGATCTCTTGCATGAAATAAAGAAGGGGATTGGCGAGGATGATTACGAAGAGTTTGATGTACGAGAATACTCTCCAGCAAGCAAACAAGCCAAAGCCAATGAAAAGCTCAATCCTAGAAACAGCGGACGTATTCTTACAGCTGCTCAAATTCCTTCTACTAATGCAGCCTAAAGCAGCATACAAAGAGGTTGAAAAAGTAGATTTCTCCTACGTGGAAAATCACATTGTAGAGGACTATACATCCTCATCGGGCAATTTGATAATGATTCGCACAAGCCATCCACTTTCATGCATTGAAGTAGAGGCTTGGTACAAGCAAAAGAATCCAAAATATGGCTGCATAGCGATGCAGGGGCAGAGATGGAAAGACGGCTTTTACTGCTTTAGACTAAGAATAACAGAGCCATGAATAACGCCATCAAACAAGAAAAAAGAGAGGTCACCAAAGAAGTGTTGTTCCAAATGGTCACCTCGATGAAAGACGACCTCAGAACACTTGCTCAAGGCAAAGAGCAAGTGTTTTCTCCCCAACAGGCAGCAGATTTCGCAGGGATAAGCAAGCCTTACATCCTTAGCCTAATCAAAAAAAACATACTTCCTGCTGCCAAAATAGGGGAGCGCAAATACAAAATTTTGAAATCAGATCTCATTGCCTTCCTTCGGGCTAGTGCAAGGGAGAATATTGAAGCCAACTGGCTTGACCAAATAGACGAATACATCAATGAATAGAAGAATAGAAATAGGGGGTTTCGCTCAAATTATAGCGAAGCCAAACCAGCATTTTTGGTCGGCATATACAATGCCATATCGGGGAGTTGTGAAGGTGATAGCTTACAACGAACCTAAGACCATACCATTTGCATTTGAAGAAACTGGCAAGGGATTCGGGAGAATGACAGTTCAATACAGTATTTTCTACCAATACAAATGTGAGATATGGTCATACGCCAAAATGCTGACGGGCTTTGGCTTACTCAAAGGCGGAATGAATATCATCAGCCTTGACGATGAACACTTAGTTCAAATCGGACCTGGACAAGCCAAGAGGATACTTGAAAGAGAGGATAGTTCAGGGATGCTACCTGAGTGGCACCACAAGCAACACATCAAAAAAAGAAAGCCCAAACCCAAAGAACGGGCTGAGGCTTAACCAAATTTTCATCACAAAATTAATAATTTATCATGAACGAAAGAATCAAACAATCGGAAACTGTACAAGAGTTGTACAAAGCCTTAATTAAGGCTCAAGCAGAATTCCCAACAATTAAGTTCGATAGCTGGATACCAAGAAACTACCAAAACAAACGAACTGGGAAATGGGAAGAGCGTAACATTGGATATGCCTCACTATCGGCAATCTTTGAGGGGATTAGAGGTCCATTATCCAAAAACGGGCTTGGAATCACTCAAATACCAACAGGTAATACCTTAACAACCACCATCTTTCACCAAAGCGGCGAGTTCATATCTGCGGACTATCCACTCAACTTCGGAGATGATATGCAGCGCAATGGCGGCGGCATAACATATGCTAGAAGATACGTTCTTTCTTCCCTTCTAGGCATCGTAACCGATGAGGACGATGATGGAGAAGGCACCAAGCAATCAAAGCCAGTACAGCAGAAAAAAAGCACCAAGCCGAAAGCAAAACAACAAGCTCCCCAAGCAGCCAAAAAGAAAAAAATAGATGTAAGCAAGCATGACAATGCTGCTCTCATCAAAATGAATCAAGATGGAGATTGGAATCCACCAACGGTGGGATCAGAAAAATTTGAAAAAATGAAAGAGTGCTTTCAAGAACTAACACTCGCTTGGGATGGAGAATTCTTCGGAAAGGCTGAAAACTGGATCAGAATAGTAATGCCAAACAAACAAGGAATAGATACCGAGTACGTAATAGCACTCTCAGATGCACAAAAAAAGGAGTGGGAAGCCCCACAGCCAATCGGACAAAGTTGAGTTTTTTCGTAATAATTATTTAGTGATGCCCCCTAGTTTTCGGACTAGGGGGGAACTAAACCACCAAAGCCTAACCACTTATGAAAACCAAAATCATCCCTTCCACTGATGGTCGGTACAGTGTCACGAGCACAGGATTGATCTACGACAATGAAAAGCAGCGTTACCTAACCCAATGCGTCAACGACAAAGGATACAAGTGCATTTCCCTTGTCATAGAAGGCAAGAGAAAGACCAAGCAAATACACCGATTTGTAGCACAAGCTTTCATTGAAAATCCCGATGATAAGCCCCAAGTGAACCACAAGGATGGCGACAAGACCAACAACCACGCCATCAACCTTGAGTGGTCTACCCAAAGCGAAAACATGAAGCATTTGCACCGCACAAGAAAGCTGAAAAGCACAGGATCAAAGAGAAAACTCAAGGCAATGGATGTGCCAGTGATCTTTGACCTATACTTCGACAGAGGGCTTTCTCAGGCGCAAATAGCGAAAGGTTTTGGTGTAAGCCCCAAGCAAATCAATAACATAATTAGGGGGATTAGATGGGCAAATGTGAAAACACCGCTGCGCCATCTTGTGGAGAAGGAAACCAAAAAATGGGATAAGCAAATATCCCTATTCAACCAAATTAATCAACTCAAAAAAGCACAGTAATGATTATAACACCAGGAGAATTAATAGAATTTGCAGAAAAGATAGAGTCAAAACTCAATAACAGTTTGCAAGTTGACCAGCATATCAACAACTGCCTCAACAATACAGTTGAAGAGATGAAAGGAGAGATTGCAATCAAGGATGAGTTACTCGAAAAAGCAAAGTCAATCATTGACCTAATATCTAATATGAAAGGCAAAAAAATAGAAGAGTTCATCAAAGAAAACGAACTCGACAAATTATCAAAACAAATCAACGAAGCAATAGAGCTTCCTTTTTGAAAGCTACCAAGTAGGTAGAATTACCCGACAATAGCAGGCGGAAACCAATAACCAATTTTGAATCAAATTTACCTTTCCGTCTGCTTTTTCAAAACATAACTGGGACAATGAGTATTGTAAAATATATCAAAAATATGCAGGTAGAATGGATGTTCGAACAAGGCATGTGCTTTGAAGAATATTGTATCTGCTACGCAATAGCGGTCGCACAAGAGAAGAATAGTGATGGCATTGCAAGCATAAAAATGTCAGTTTTCCAACAGGCAATTAAGAAAACAGACAAGCCAACAACAGCTTACATCAACCGACTTATTAAGCTTGAGATGATTGAAAAGCTAGGAAGAGGAAAGTACATTACAACCGATAACTGGCAATCTCAATACAAATCAAAACACGGAGAAACTCCGAATAAAACACGGAGAAAGTCCGAGTTAGAGCAGGGGCAAAACACGGAGAAACTCCGAATAAAACACGGAGAAACTCCGAATCAAATACGGAGAAAGTCCGAATCAAATACGGAGAAACTCCGAGTTCCTATATATAAGGAAGTAAATAAGATTGTTAAAGAAGATTCTATAACTGAGATTGTTAAAGAAGATGATATTTTCTCTCGCACATCAAAAAGTTTTGAAAATCGAAAAATCCTAAACAAGCATCTTGAGGGATTGCTTAACGACCTAAAACTCGATGAGGAATATTGCATCCGTAAAGCCCGATTTTATCAAGTAAAACTTAACCAAGTGCATTTATACCTTGAAAGATTCGGGGATGCAATGTACGGAGGGCAGGACTGGCAGAACCGCAGCGACCTGCTTAACCACATCCAAAACTGGATGGGACACCAAATTTCAAGAGATCAAAAAAACTTAAGACAAAATGAGCAACCTAACAGCACACCAAAACCAGCAAGTGGCAACGAGCAACAAAAGCAACTCATTGGTAGAATCCCAATCTCCCAAGCCCAAGCTTGGGTTGCAGGAGCGAGTGGATGAAGCCCGAAAGGGAACCTTTGTGGGCAACGCAAGCTCACAGCAGGTTTGTCAAATTCTTCTTGCATTGGCATCGATGGTCAGTTTGAAAAACCTCCCTGGAGAGGTTAACAGAAATTATCTGGTCGTGCAAATCAAGAAAAATTACGGCACGCTAACTCTTGCGGAGCTAGAACTTGCCTTCTCTATTGGAGTAAGCAGGAAGCTTGAAGGTGTAGATCCAGATTCGCACTATAACGACCTTTCCTACAAGTATGTTTCGGCATTCTTAGCTGCTTATGAAAAGCTTAAGTCAAGAGTCCTAATGCAGAAATCAACTGTTCAAAAAGAAGAGTCTACATCTGACAAAGAAATCAAGAAAAGAAACCAGGAGTGTGTCCAGGCTGCTTTTGAAAAATTCTGCAAAGGAGAAAATCCAAGCATCCCATTTTTTTCAATCTACGAGGAGATAAAAACTCTATTTGCGCCCTATATGCGAAATGGGGAATTCCCAAAGGATGAAATCTGGAAAAAGGCAAATGCCCAAGTTACAGCTCTCAAGGAAAAACAACAGAGGCAGAAACAAGAGGGATGGATTAACTCCGCAGTCACTGAAATAATCGTTCCAAAAGATGCCACAGGCATTGCCAAGGCGTTGTCCGCCGAGTGGCTTTTTCAGAAGAAAAAAGAAGAAGGAGTTATTAATCTATTCGACCAATGACCGAAAAACAAAAAGCCATATTCCAGTACGTCAAGTTCGTAGGCATCGCCCAAACAGGTGAAATCATAACTCAGTTTGAGCACTGGTACTATAACGGATATGGAGCCTCAAGGCACATTGGGCTAATGCTTGGCAGAATGGTCAAAGCGGGTTTTTTGAACCGAGTGAAAAGAGGTCATTACCAAATTGCAAGCTCTACAAGAGTGGTTGCAAAAAACAAAAATCAATTAAAATTATTTTGATGAAAGAATGCAAAATATGCAAACTAAAAGAGGAAGGAAAATCAATCCTGTGCCATCATTGCAAAGTCAATGATGCAGAGGTGAACGCCAAGGATGGTATTTTTTGCTTGCAATGTTATACTAGAAATAGACAATCAGAAATGCAAGATGCTGCAATTTCCCTTCTTTTTAAGAAAATTGAAAAATTAGAAAAAATGGGCAGTATGGATCAATGCCCATTTGAAACAAATTGTAAATATTAAATTAAAAAATCATGTCAGGTAAAGTAGCAAAAAGATATTTTTTAGGTGATTACTTAAATACCTATGAAAATCCAAGAAACCAAAAATTGGGGGCAGATTATCGCAATAAATATAGAAAGTTGAAAAAAGCATACAGACCATGTGAGATTGATGAAATCGAAGATGCTGATTGGAATCCATTAAATAAAATTTAGACCATGATTGATTCTTTCCACATAAAAGAAGGGCAATTTGAATCAAAAATTGACTTACTCCAGTCAATTATTGATGCCCTAAAAGAAGGCAAAAAAATTGTAGTGGTTCAGTCTTGGAGCGATGATGACTTTGAGCCATTTTGTGAGATATACTTTGAAAAGTATGCTCCTGAAATAGAGATTTTAATTGTGCGAGACAGTGGCTATCCAGATGACTGGCTTGTCACTCGCAAAGTTCAATCTCCAAATTTAGAAGAAGAAGCTCGGAAAAAATCACTGTTGCCTCACATTATCAAAGATGACCTATTCACCGAGAGGGTAATCGAAACAATAATTTGTACCGAAATTTCTGGCGGAACAGACTACATTGAAAATATGCCTCGAAAGCTCACCTTGCAACGGAGCAGAGAAAACCAGTCTGATATTGAGCAGGATTATTTTAGCAGAGACGCCATATTAAAATTAGTAAGTCATCTAATGGACAAAGGAATATGGGAAATCTATAGAAAAAATCACAATTGGACAAATAAGAAAATTTTAGATTCATTCCTGAAATAAAAAGAAACAAACACTTGATTATCAACGAATTATAATTTATCTTAGAGTTGTATTGTTAACCACAACAAACTTAAAAAGATGATTACAATTCAAGCAAAATTTACGGGAGAAAGACAAAACCTTGAGGTGTTCAAATGCTGCGGCATAAGATACAATTCACGCCAAAGATTTGAAGGATCAAGCACACTGATAATTGATTGGATATGCGAGCAGGAAACGGTCAACGAAGCGATTGAGGCTTGCATGGACGATTGCGATTTGAACGAAGCTGAGAAATGGGGGATTGAACTTGAGAGCTTCGGAGTATTGCCACCAAGCTTCATAGATATATTAGAATCGCAACACAAAAGCCTTGTCGAGCAAATTGAGCATGGAAGCTCGGATGAAGAGTTAATTAAGCAGCTCAAAGATGAGCTGTACCAAAAAACTGGCTGGGAGTATTTATAATTTTTTTCATTGCCAAGCGGGCTGAGGTCCGTTTGGTTTTTCAAAGACAAAATTCAAATGACACACGGAAGCTTCTTTTCAGGGATACTAGGATTCGACATCGCAGCAACTCGTGCTGGATGGCAAAATGTATTCACCTGCGAAAAAGACGACTTCCTCAGATCATTTATTAATTTTTCTTCACCCAATACTTACAATCATGGTGACATCAAGACATTTCCTTCAGAAAAATTCGCAGGTGCAATTGACGTTATTTCAGGAGGAGACCCTTGCCAGCCACACAGTGTCAGTGGGAAGCGAAGAGGCAAGGGAGATGACCGTTACCTCTGGCCTGAAATGTTCAAAGCAATTGAGGTCATTAGACCCAGTTGGATTGTTAACGAAAATGTTATTGGAACAATCTCAAATTTGGTACTCGACCAAAAGATTGCTGATTTGGAAAGTATCGGCTACTCCTGCCAGGCGTTTGTTATACCAGCTCTCGCCATTGATGCCGACCATCAGCGCAAGCGAGTATTCCTTATTGCCAACGCCGAAGGCAAACGATTACAAGCAGTACGTTTGCACAATGAAAACAGCAAAGAGCAGCGCAGAGCGCAAGAGCAGGAATGGTCAATCAATAATAGAGTCGTCAATGGACTACACGATCTACGCCCTTGTCATACAGCGGAATTTGAGCAAAGGATGGATCAACCCGCTATTACAACTAGCAAGGATGGGTTACCCTATTCAGTTGATAATAGATTTCTCAAAGCAGCAGGAAACCTCGTAGCTCCTGGGTTGGCTTTTATATTTTTTTCAATAATTAATGAAGTAGAGAAAACATGGCAAAAGTATTATCAATAAGAAATCCTTGGGCAGTGTTTCGCCGCTGCCCTTTTAAAAATGAAACTTATTTTTTTAACTAAAACACATAATAATGGACGATTTCGAAGAAAGACTAAAAAATTTCAAATTTGACATTGGGGATATTACCGAACATCGATTATCGCAGAAGTATGCTTCAGGAAATCAAAAAACTGTAGAGTTCCTCATCACTGGAAAAGCCAAGCTGATCACTCAGGCAGGTGAACAAAATATCTACAAAGTGAGAACAATTAATAATAATGAGTATTGCTGCACTTTTGTAGATGAGATAGAAATGGAGCTTGAGCCAAATTACAAACAGCAAAAGGAGGCTAATCAAAAACCAAACCGCACTGCCAACATCCGAGAAGAAATTGAAATACAAGGACCAGCAGGAACAGGAAAAATAGCAGTAGAATTGGAAGTTGAGGATCAAGATTATACCCCAAGAGACAAAGATTGCTGAAATCAGCAATCTTATTTAATAACTAAATTTAAATTTTAACAGCATGAAAACCTTTTTTTTATTAACAGAATTCGATTTAGAAAGCGGGAATCAGGAATTAGTCAAAACTGATGAAGGAGTAGCATATGAGGCGAACTCTTATGAAGAAGCAATGAAGCAAGGCATAGCACTTGGTATTGTCTTCCAAGTTCAAAAAGTTAATGATTCCAGAGGTGAAGGGATTGCGCCAGAACCAGAGGAAGAGGATCAAGAGTGAATAACTAAGTAAGTTTTTTTTTCATTTGTAATTTTGGTTGAAAAGGAGCCGCCAAACACAAATTATTTTGTGCTTTGGCGGTTTTACTATATCATTGTAAGTGATATTTTGCCTAACTAAGAAATACTAACTATGACAAAGGAAACGACTGAATCAATTACATTTCGATTAGAACTCGTTGAAATCGAAAAAATCATCCCAAACCCAAAGAATAGTCGCTACATCACCGAAAAGAAAAAGGAGCGCCTATCCTACTCAATGGGAAAATACAAGCTCCACGACCGCCCAATTGTGAACGAAAAAGACAAGGATGGTAATTACCTACTCCTTGCAGGACACAAAAGGCTCGAAATTGAAAAGGAAAATGGCCATTCCCAAATCTACGTTCAAATTCCAGAGCGACCACTTACTCAGGAGGAATTTGACGAGCTTTCCCTACTTCATAACAATGCATCAGGTGAATACGACTTCGAGGAGCTTCAGACTCATTTCGACATTGATTACTTGATTGAGGTAGGAGGATTTGAGATGTACCAGTTTAGTTTCCAAATTGAAGATGATGAAGCCGAGGAAGATGATTACCAAGTTCCTGAGAAAATTGAAACGGATATCAAAAAAGGAGATCTCTTTGTATTTCAAAAAGGAGATCTCACTCACAAACTACTATGCGGTGACTCCCAAGATGAAAAAGAAGTCTCCAGGCTACTGGATGGCTACACTCCCGACCTAATGGTTACCGACCCACCCTATGGAGTGAGCTATGACCCTGAGTGGCGAAATAAGGCTGGCGTGAACAAATCCAAAGGTAGAATCGGAAAGGTCAAAAACGATGACACGCCAGAATGGACACGGGCTTATGAGCTTTCTAATGCGCCTGTTGCTTATATCTGGCATGCTGGCAAATACACAAGCACCGTCCTTGAAAACCTCAAGTCTGTAGGCTACCTCCCCATTTCCCAAATTATCTGGAAAAAAGACCAGTTTGTTCTCTCTCGTGGCGACTACCATTGGCAGCACGAGCCGTGTTGGTATGTTCACAAGAAAGGCAAAAAACATAACTGGCAAGGAGCCAGAGACCAATCCACCATTTGGGAAATTGCAAAGGTCGACAGAAATGAAGATGCCTATGGGCATGGTACACAGAAGCCAATCGAATGCATGGCTCGTCCAATCCGTAACAATTCAAAGAAAGGAGAGATTGTATATGACCCATTTTTGGGTAGTGGCACCACGATGGTCGCCGCCCATCAGATGCAGCGCAACTGCTATGGAATTGATCTGGACGAAAAATGGTGCCAAGTCATCGTTGACAGAATGATAGCACTTGATCCCGAAATTAAGGTTTTCAGAAACATGAAACCATACAAAAAATAAGGAGGCAAGGACATAGTGGCACGGACGAGCAAAATCAAAAAAGCTGATGTGCTGAAGGCGGTCAAAGGATCAAGTGGCAATGTCTCTCTAATTAGAGACAGACTTGGATTGAAGGATTGGACCTCCGCCAAAAAGCACATTGAAAAATACGCTGAGACCAAGCAAGCATTCGAGGATGAACAGCAAATCATCCTCGATCTTGCAGAGCATCAGCTCAAGAAGAAAATACAATCTGGCGAGCCTTGGGCAATCAAATACTATTTGAGTCGAAAAGGCAAGCCAAGAGGATACGGAGATGAGATGAAAGTTGTCTCCGAAAATTACGAAATCATCATTGAAGGATAATGGTCAAAACCCGAAGGAGAAAAATACGTTACAATCCCAACTACTGGGATTACCAAGAAGATGTCGCCGAAGGGCATCCTGACAAGAAGTACATCATTGTCAAAAAAGGGAGACGTGTTGGAATCACCACTGGCATGTCTAAGAGTTATATCAAAACAGGATTACAGCAAAGACCCTTGGTTGAAAAAGGACTTCTTTCGACAGTATCTCCACTCCTTTGGGTTGACACTATTCATGCAAATATCGACCGATATTTTGAGCGCATGTTTTTGCCAGTACTTAGCAAATTACCAAAAAAACTCTGGCACTGGTCTGCTCAAAAAAAGCAACTGACGCTCAATGGGACATTCATAGACTTTCGCTCTGCTGACCGTCCTGAAAATATTGAAGGCTTCGGATATAGGAAAATCTTCCTCAATGAAGCAGGAATCATCCTCAAAAATAATTACCTATACGAGAACGCAATTCTCCCAATGCTTCTGGACTATCCAGATAGCCAACTAATCGCAGCAGGAACACCAAAAGGAAAACGCCACAAAGGCGAGGACCACAAATTTTGGCAGCTTTGGAAAAAGGTAATGGCAAAATCTCCGCAATATTGGGGAATAACGCTTCCAACATCGGTTCGGCTGCATACCAATCCAGCAATTACTCAAGCCGAGCTTGATGATATGCGTTCAAATATGAGCAGACTAGCAGCCAAGCAAGAGCTTAACGGAGAGTTTGTCGAATATGCATCAAACTTATGGGTACAATCGATGTACTCAGAAGATGTTAGAAAGAAAATCCTCACCAAAGGACTAGGGTTTGACCCAACACTTCCCATCTACCTGTCTTTTGACTTCAACAAGGCACCTGTGACTTGCCTTGCTACACAATGCCCAAAGTCAAAATTGTATTACGGCAACGCCATCAGGCACTTCAAGGAATTCAGGGAGGAGCGCATATCAATTGACAAACTATGCAGAATAATAGATAATTACTTTGCCTCTCCAATTAGAAATCCAAAAGGAATTCCACGCATCTATTACATCACAGGAGACGCCTCTGGTCACAGCAGTGATGATCCATTGCACGGAGTTTTTGTGAATCACTATCAAACCATTCAGAGAGTACTGAAAGTTGGTAGCGGCATGTTCAAAGTGCCAAAAAGAAATCCACGTCTACATGCATCAAGGCAGCAGGTAGACAACATTTTCGAGAACCATCCTGACATCCTCATTGACGAGCAAAATTGTCCATTTCTCATAGATGACCTCCTAACCGTACAAGCAAATGAGAAGGGGGAAATTGACAAGAAAAAGGACGCTGCCAAAGCGCATTTGATTGATTGTATTAGATACTATTACTCAACCTTTGAACCAAAATATTTGCAGCACTTATAGAAAAAACAGAAATTTGACCAACAAAAAAGCAAGAATGAATGAAAAAGCTCACACCAAAACAGGATAGGTTTTGTAATGAGTATCTGGTGGATCTCAATTACACTCAAGCTGCAATCCGAGCAGGATACTCAAAAAAAACCGCTGGCTCAATCGGTTCTGAAAACCTGAAAAAACCTGAAATCAAAAAAAGAATAGAGCATTTGCGAAAAGATCAGATTGAGCGCATTCAAATGACCGCTGACGATGTCCTAATGGAGCTTTTCATACTCGCCAAAGCCAATATTGGAGACTTCTTTGAGGAAGGGGAGAATGGAGAGATGGAGTTCAAGGATTTCTCAGATATAACAGAGCGTCAATGGAGTACAGTCAACCAGGTTCACGCAAAGTATGGTGAAGGCGGTGTAGTTGTGGAAATCAAACTCAAGCAATACGACAGAGTTCGAGTTATCGAGCTAATCGGCAAGCACCTTGCAATGTGGCAGAACAGACTGCAAATAGACCTCAATGACTTTGACATTGAAATTGAAGGATGATCCCCTTTTATCCATACATTTTTTCATACTACTTTAGTATGAAATAGAATAGAATCCCATCCCGCCATCGACAACAAATTGAAACAAAAACAAATATAAATACGTACCATACAACGGAACAACGTTAAGAAAGGATTTTTGCAGTTTACATTGATATTTGAGCCGTTCACGAATATAAATTTCAATAACATTGAATATAATCTATATTTGTCTCGGCTTGCATAACTAACATCCTTTGTTAGAATGTATAACTATATCCAAGCAAGATCACCACCCGATTTACCGCCGATAAAATTACCTTTTTCTTCCCAGTATATTCCTATGCACCCTGCTGAAGAAAAAGGCAGGAGTATTGTGATGTCTAGGTGCTGCTAGATTGCAAGCCCAAAGCAGCCCAAGCAAAACAAACTCCTGCTAATTCTTATTATCCTCAAAACCTACAAAACAAACAATTATGAGTATCAACAACGGTGAACTCTCTGCCCAAGAGGAGCGAGTCATCCTCCTAATGAGGCAGACAAAGCTCAATCCCGAACCCTTATTTGAAATGTACGATTTGGCATGTTGCCCATCCATACTTTTCCAAAAAATGGCTTTCTGGATGTGCTACAATTATGCTATATTATTGGAAATCAATAAGGAATTAACAGACGAAAATCAGTCTGTTGACCTTAATGATGTATGGCTTCTTCATCAGCTTGGAGAGAAGCTTGAAAAATTCAAAATTGATTAGATTATTCTAATATACGTAATTTTTGCAGGATGGTATACATCCGTCCTGCAAAAGTTATGCATCAATATCATCAATCGCCCTACTTATATCCTTTCCTTCAAGACCAATATATCTGTAAGTTGACTTCTCATCACTCTTGCCTAGCAGGTACATCACCTGAAGAATTGATCCTGTTTTGTCATACACCAATCTCCCATATGTCCTGCGAAAAGTGTGAGCTGTACACCTCTCCCATTTCTTGAATTTGTCAGTATACAATGTCGCTCCACTCATCCAGTTTTTTTCCATATCCTTGTCAATTCCAGCTTTCTTGCAAAGGTTCTTGCTTAACCTGTTGAACACCTGCCCTACTGGAACACTATATCCAGTGCCTTCAAAATCCCTTATCAAATCAACTGCCCTTTGACTCACTGGAAGCCACTCGTATGTTTTCTTTTTGGGAATGTAGATTTGGTGCCAAAACTTCCCATTATTTCGCTTTTCGATTCCACCTGAATTGTAAGCCTCAAGGTCGCTATACCTAAGACCAGTTAGGCATAGAAATCGAATCAACATTTTGATGTAATTTTCAGAGTCAGTTTGAGGATTGTATTTTTTGATTAGATTTATTTCCTCTTGTCTTAGAAAGACAACTGGCGGCTCAATGATTTGAAGATTCAATTTGTATTTGAATTCATCTTTTCTGTATCCTTGGTCAATTGTCCAATTAAGAAAAGTCTTGAGGTCTTTGAAAATCCTTGTTTGAATTGTGGAATTATTCAATTTTTGTTGGAAGCAGTGCTTGAGTAATTCATTGCAATACTTACTTCCAAGGTTTTGTATTTTTGGATTAAGTCCAAGCTCCCTAATGTGACCCAAGGTTGTCTTGTATCCCTTGACGGTCCTTGAGTCTTTGACCCGATGCCCGCCTTCATGACTCTCTGCAAGGAACTCCTCAAAGCAGCTTATGAGCTTGATGCTATTTTTGATATGCCTTGACTTTTGCTCATCATTGAGGCTTGAAATCTCGTACAAGTATTTGATGTTTTCGCCCGACAAATCTCCATTGTGCTGTCTTACCATAATGATTATTTTTTCAATGTCTGCTTTGATTTTTTTGATCAAGTCATTGTACTCTTTCGACTTCCTATACTTGGGAGAGACCAATTGTTTTGCAGATGAGAAAAACCTCGCTGGCACCTTCAGTCCAGTTGAGAATTTTGTTGTCTTGCCATTATGATTGTAGTTGATGTAGATCGTACAACCATCTTTGGTCTTTCTTTTCTCGTATATACGAGCTTTGAGCGTTGCCATGTTACACAGGTTTTAGCCCTATAAATATTAGAAGGGCAATTCATAGGGCAATCAAATAAGCACTAATTAGGTTCGATTAGGAGAAGGGATACCTATATACCTACGCAAATATAGCAATTTGGTGTCATTAGGGTATGATTACGACAAAAAAGGGGTAGTCCCTCCAGGGATACAAGAAGGTGTCAAAACACCAAAACAAATAATTGAAAATCAATAAATTAAGACGAGAAAGAAACACAAAGGGCAATTCATAGGGCAATTAAAACACAAAAATTTTGTTTTTTCAGATGTGTTAGAATAGATTTGCATCTATATGAAAAGCCTAACCCCTACCACCAAAACAGTCATCTACAAATCTCCGCAGGGCAATCGGGAGATTCATCTCAATCTAATATACGTAGATAAATTTGGAAATGATTACTGGAGCTTTGAAAAATTAGAGGACATTCCAGCAAGGAGAATGGTCGAAGCATCCAAAGCCGAACGTCATTTTGATTTCAACCTCACACGCACGCAGTTGGTGCAAATGCTTAATCAAATCATATCATCAGCTGATACCAATCAAAAAAATGCAATTGCACAGGAGATTATTCAACGCACATACTTTTGCGGTGAACTTGAAACCACAATTGATATTGCCTGTTGCTATTTCCTCATTAATGATGAGTCCATTAATGAGTGGAGCTATGTGATGCAAGGCAAAAAGCGTGAGGCTTGGCTTGGAGATGGAAAGACGCATGAAGGGGACCCAGCCGCACTCGCTTTTTTTTTGGCAGGGGCACATCAATTCATCGCTCACTTGGTAGACTTAAGCAAAGACGATTTCCAGCAGTTGATGTTGGACAATATTCAGGGAAGAAAGGTGAGGATAGCGAAGAGTCAACAGCAAGAAAGCAAGAAGAAAGAAGAAGAAGAGAATTCTACTTTCAATTACGCACAAAGCTCATTACAGAAGAATTCTTGAGGAAATGTTATTTGTATGCTGGCGAAAATCCACTAATCGCTGAGGAATTGATGGAAGGAACAGTAGTGAGATTTTGGCAAGCTGAGTGGTGCTTCCTCGATCATCTCAAAACCAAAATTCAAGCAAGAGAAAAAGCAAAACCCAAAACCCAAAACCCAAACCAATGGCGGTAATTCTGGAGGACATATACAGGCTGGACGTAGAGGTCGGAAGCGATGAGGAGATTATCAAGCTCATCGGTGATGTCGAGCGTCTGAAAAAAGAGCTCGATGGACTTGGTAAGTTCAAAGGCCCAAACTCTGACAAGGTTAGCCAGCTTGCAAGGGAAGAGAAGAAGCTCGAAGCTGCCCTTTCCCAGCAAGTCAAGACAATGGATGGTCTTGCCAGAAAAGAAAAAGTTCTCGAAGCCAATAGGGGGAGGCTTGCCAAAGGGACTGCTATCTACGAAAAAAATGAGAGTCGCCTCAGAGTAGTTCAGGCTCAAAGGAAGCGGACGGTTGATGCTCTTGGGAAATCTGAGAAGCGACTTGGCGAACAAGCAAAAAAAACAGGAGATGCCTTGAAAAAGCAAGGCACTCAGCTCACTTCATTTCAAAAAACCTTGTCGAGCGGAATCAAGGCTCTTCAAGGTTATTTTGCTGTTTCAATAATCACTGACTGGGGTAAGGAGTTTTTTGATACTGCGCAGCAAATACAAGGCACGCTTGGGAAAACCGAGCGTGTCTTTGGTGAGTTCACAGGCAAGGTTCAGGACTATGCCAAGCAAAACGCCAATGACATCGGACTCACCGCATTGGAGTTTGAGGCACTCGCCGCTCAAACCCAAGACTTACTTGTTCCAATTGGCTTTGACAGGGGAGATGCTACTGACATCACACTTCAGCTTCAAGGCTTGTCGGGCGCACTGGCTGAATGGTCCAATGGGCAGGTTGATGCATCACAGACCTCCGAAATTCTCACCAAGGCATTGCTTGGAGAGCGTGAGCAGCTCAAAACACTCGGCATCGCCATCAATGAGGCAGATGTCAAGCAGCGTCTATTGGACAAGGGGCAATCAAAGCTGACAGGCAATGCTGAGAAGCAGGCACGGGCAATTGCTACCCTTGAATTGATTTATGAAAAGTCAACTGATGCACAGGAGGCATTCAGAACGGGAGGGGAGAGCCTGGAGAGACAGAGTGCAAGGAATGCGGCACGTATGCGTGAACTCGGGGAAAGCATATCAAAACTTCTTACTCCTGCTTTTGCAGCAGCTTTAGGGCTTGCAGACTCTCTACTTACCCGCCTGAAAGGATTTGAAGGCTTGACAATTGACGATAATAACAGTGCCTTGAAGCAAGCTGAAAACCTCAAAAAAATACGGGAGCAATTGCCCGACCTTATCGCCCAATATGAAACACTTTCACAGAAGACCACCAAAACCACAGAGGAACAAAAACAGCTTGATAAAGTAATAGGGCAAATTTCGCAACGTGTCCCAACGGTAGAAATTACCCAAAGGGGCGATCTTGGGAATTTAGCCATTGATATTGCCAGTGTAAATACTGAACTCGAAAAACTGGAGCGGGCAAATTTGGACAACCTCAATTCAAGCGTCAATGATCTACAAATTGCCTTTTCTGAGTCACTGAATAAATTAAAGGAGAACGAAGCACAGTTTCAAGAAATCGAAAAGCGGGCAAATAGAACGACCTTTCAAAAGATTTTTTCTTTTGACTTTGACGAAATCCCAGACTCATTTCTTGACGATTATTTTGGTGCATTTTCGGGGGGCGATGGTGTCTCCATTAGTGAACTTTTTGAAGCTCCAGACTTTGAAACATATGCGAAATCTGTTGGTAAAATTCGGGGCGAAATTTCAAACACTTCAAACCAAATTAAGGATGAGTTGTCAGAGATCGTTGCTCAACTTCTTAAGAGTGGTGTGGAGCTGACAGAAGACCAAAAAAGATTTATTCGTGTTATTGCAACTGATGCAGAAAATGGAAAAGGCAAGAATGCTTTTGACTTATTGGGTAGTAGCGCAAGTGATTCACAAGACTTTGTCGAAGGCTCCCTTCGCTTCTTCAGAAACGAAGTCTCTAAACTTGAGCAGCAGCTGCAAAACACCAATCTGGAAGAAGAAAAGGCAATCAATATCGCAAAAAATCTCGAAATTGCAACAAAGCAGCTCACTGAAGCAGAGGAGAAATACCGCAAACTCAAAGGAGAGACCAAAATTCAGACGCTAGACCTAAGAATTGAAAAAACCAAGCAGGAGCGTGAGGAGCTTGTCAGACTACTCGGCACCGCAGAGGGACTTGAGGAGATTAGCAAGAAGTACGAGGTCGAAATTGACATAGCACAGGAAACCGCTCTTGAAAAAATCACTGAGTTTGACGCTCAAATCAGTGAACTTGAAAACAAAAAAATAGAGGTCGAACTCTCCATTCTTCAGCAAGGAGAGCTCAATCTTGAAACGCTGCCAAGGATAATTGAAATCCAGACAGAAAAGCTCAAAGACCTTACTCTTACAGAAGAGCAAAGAGGGGCAATTACCAACCAACTAAGCGCATACCAAAGAGAGCTGAACCGTCAGCAGCAGGAGTACAACGAGCAGCTTGAAAGAACGAAAATCCTTTCATCTGATATTGAAAAACTGCAAGGGAGGCAGGTCACTGGGACCTTCTCCCTTATCAGTGAGGATGGCTTCACAAAATCCGATGTTGACAATGCAATCGCATCAATTGAAAATCAAATTAAGGAAATCCGCTTCACAGGCGATGCCTCCCTTGACGTTGAAGCAAGATTGAAAAAAGAGCAATTTGAAAAAGAGGTGGAAAACCTCAAACAGTTAGCACAGCGTGTTTTTGGAGAGGTTGAAATTCCAATTAAGCCATCAATTGATTATGAAGGAATCGAACCTCTCAACTCCAAGACGGGAGCCGCAGGCATTCAAAAATTCTTTCAAGACATTGTCGACTCTGAACTTTTTGAGATAGTTGAGCAAATTGATGATGTTGCTCGCTCTATCAAAAATGTGTACGCCACTCTTGAGGAAGGTCAAAAAGAAAGAATAGCAGCACAAGAGCGAACTGTTGACAAGATTACCCAAATTGCTGATGAGGGCAATGCCGAGCTTCTTGAGTCTGAGCAGGACAAACTACTCAAGCTTGAAGAGGAGAGAAGAAAGTCCGTTCAGAGGCAAAGAGCACTTGACTTGATTGCAGCGGCATCAAATATTGTTGTTGCAGTAAGCAAGACAGCAGCGGAGTCGGGCGTTTTGTCTCCAGCTTTCATTGCAACAACCCTTGCAGCAATTGGAGCGGGCATAAGTGCGGGACTCTCAATTACTTCTAGCATACCTGGAGCAGCAGTTGGAGAAGAAAATATTAATGCTCCAGGAACAGAGACAAGCGACAGCGCACTTAGAAGAGTCTCAAAGGGAGAGCGCATTGTCACTGCAAAAGCAAATCGGGAGTATTGGGACACGCTTCACGCCATCCATACTGGCAAGGTGCCAGCAGACATCATCAACGATTTTGTCAAACTTGGAAGTTGGAAACAAAAGCCTGCAAAAGAGGCTGTTCCTGCTCAAGCATCCAATCAAAGTTTTGTTGAGAAAATACTGGAAAGAGTTGTCTCTC
This sequence comes from Chitinophagales bacterium, assembly GCA_020631035.1. Lineage (GTDB taxonomy): Bacteria > Bacteroidota > Bacteroidia > Chitinophagales > UBA2359 > JAHDGP01. The sequence continues at coordinate 21,814 of JAHDIA010000001.1, forward strand.
GTGAGGTACTTGAACAAAAGGAAGTTAAGCAATTACTTAACTCTGAATCAGTCAAAAACACACTGCTTTCATCTCTGTATGATAGAAGCCTTAGAGAGGAAAAGTCTGATGTTTCAAGTATTTCTCAAGTTGTCAACTACAAAGACATCAAAGAGAAAATAGAATCTCACGTTCAGAGCCTACTCAGGGATAGGGTTTCAAAAGAGGTACAAACAAGCAGAGGTCAAATATCCAATAATTATTTCTATGATGGTTCACCAGTAGTCAGTCCTGCTCCAGCAGTCCAAAGCGCAGCAAAAAGTGCAACTGAGGCATTTGCCCAGTATTGGTCGCAAAATGTCCAAGGGATTGGACAGCAGCAATTACAGACAAATCAATTCATTTCCATTGCTGCTCCTGCTGCTATGAATCCTCCTTCTATTGATACATCAAAACTTGAAAAAAAGTTTGATAGGCTGGCAAATGAGATGCAGCGGATGCGAAGTGAAATGTCCAATCTTCATCAGCAGATTCCAAAAACGAATGTACGAGTCAATATGGACAAAAAAGGAGTAGCGGCTATGGTTCAGCAGGAGGTTCAAAAGCAAATCAACATCGAAAGGAGGGCAAAGTAATATGTGTCTAACAGTCACCATAGATGGGAAAAACCTCAAGGGGATAAGTGGTCTTGAATCCGCTCAAATAACCTTTCGAGATGTCAATTCCCAAAACAAGAGTGCGCTCTCTTTCACCTCTTCTGCTGAGTTCACAGGGGAGGCCTATAGCTATATCAAGGAAAAGCTCGTCTGCCCTGACGATGGCTATACAAAAAGCTGTGATGTTGTCATAATGGATGACTGTTGTAGTGTGAATCTACTTGAGGCGAAAGTTAGAGGCTCAGATGTAGAGTATTGTGAGAAGGGAGAAGATTGCGAGAAAATTACTTCAAATTTTGTGCAATCAGACGAAGACTCTGAAAAGCGGGCTTGCCTCGAAAGCACACTGATTTGGGATGGATTAAGCAGAAAGTACAATACAGATCCAACAGGATTTGACACAAGAACCGACCATCCAAAAGTCCCTTATTGTCTTGAAATTCGTCCGCAATTCTTGCATGAATTAATGCTTGGACTCACCGCAATTGCGTGGGCTTCTGTTGTATTCATCTTCATCCCGCTCATTCCATTTTTGGCAATATTGAGCCTTTTGCTTTGTGGAATCATTGGTCTGTGGAATGCGCTTAACAATATAGGAATTATATCTGGATTGATTCCCGACCCACCCCAAGCAGCACAAATTTTCATTCAAGATTATTGCGATAACCCTTTTCAGGGATTGCTTGGTCTTTTCCAGCAAATACAAAACTTTCTTTTCCAAATTGGCATAGGATGCGACCGCTATCACCCAACTCCCCTACTGAGAGAATACATTGAAAATGCGTGCGATATCTGCGGATTGGAATTCAAAAGCTCAATTTTGAATGACCCAATCTCCCAATACTACAATACTTTGTACTTTAATGCTCCAAGCCAAAAAGGTTATAAGGGTTATGACTGCGATAAGCCACTGATAGAGGCGAACCGCCCACAATTGACAGGCACGGAACTTTTGGACAAAATAAAAGAAGTTCATAATGCAGAGTGGAAGGTCAAAGATGGATGCCTAATATATGAGCGAAAAGATATTATAGACACTTGGGGAGATGTGATTTTTGATGCAATTAGGAATCAAAAGGACGTGGTTAGCCTTTGTTTTTCTGCAATTGACGCTCCTTGTGCATTGGGGGATTTCAAATACAGTCAAGAGGGTGTTGACTGGCTAGGGGATGAAGCACTCGAATTATACAATGATGTGGTTGAGTGGAATCCCAATGGCGCAAATGAAAATTTGAAAGGAAAATGTGAGACCACTGTGCAATTCGGAGCGGCACGTTTTCGGGGGGACGGCATTGACCGTGACGTTTTGGACAGTGGCTTTTGGAATCTTCCAATCTTTCCATTTGCACAAAATCTACAGCAGTTCGAAGAGGTTCTAGTAATGAACAATGGGACCGCTCAACTCCCGAAATTGCTTCTATGGGATGGAGTCGATCCTTGTTTCGCTCGAGTGGTTCGTAGGCCATCCATCTACAATCCTGGACTAGATTTCAACTATCCATATTGGTTTGACCAGCCTTATCCAGAAGACGAACTCTATGAAAACTTCCACTACATCGACAGACCAGATGGGGAGGTTAAGAGACGACCTTACACTTTGACGGTTAAGGCAAATTGCGAGCTTCTTGCTAGGCTGGACCCGTGCGGCACGGTGAATCTACCCTACTGCGGAGTATCAAGAGAGGGAAGTATTGATTCTATTAATTACTCCTGCAAAAACAAAACAATCACTTTCATTGGGAAAATATGATCAGCATTACAAACATACAGCTCCAGACAGCCTGGGGGCTTTTGCCCAATACAAATCCAGGCTTAAATGATCCATCAGACATCACCAAACTCACAATTGGAGATAAGAAGAAGGCTCTCATTGATGTGGAAATTGATGGCGGTTCTACATTATCAGATTTTGATACATTGTATTTCAATCCTAAGCTTTTTGGTCAGCTTACGCCTCCAGTCACATCTGATTATACTTCGGGATGGACCATCCCAGTCTCTCAACTTATTACAGGCACTACAGTACCAATGGCATTCTATCTCAGCGGTGCCATTGTAGTGAATCAAAACATATCTGCATCGGTCATCAAGACAAGCGACACGACCTTTCAAATATGCTTTGAATTCTATGTAACGGCTGATACACACAACTTTGTTGGAGCTTACCTTTTCAGTAATGCAAACCGCCTGAAAAGTAGGTCAATGAATCGACAGTCACCAAATGTCTACAACTCCCAGTCTTGGGCTTGCTTTTTGGTGAACCTCCGTGACTCAGATGGAATCAACACCAGCACTGTTTCCTCTTTTGCGGTTGAGGGCTGCTTCTATGATGAGGGAAATGATGACTGGAATTTCATCACGATGGCAATCAATACTGAGAGCTGTGGCGAAAGTGTAAATGAAATGCTCTCTCAGTTTGAGGACAACACCATTGATTTTGGATTCATCCTTGGTGGTGCTCCGCCAAGCTCTGCCAGAATGATGGTGGTGAGTCAATGTCCAAACAACCAGTCAAATTTTGTAGAGGATATTATTGTTTTTGAGCAACAGGTCACGCTGCAAATTAGTCAATCAAACCAGTACGCAAACGTTTTGCACACTTTCCCAAAGGGCTTTTTTGACAGCAGCTGCTGTTACTGCATCATTGTAATTCTGTATGACGATGTTAATGAAATAGCCGCAAGCTACAGTGTGGAAGATGTATGCGCAGGGCAGCCTCCCTGCTGCAAACCTGAAATAACTGCAACAATCAATTCAGAGCAAACCGACTGCGCTACCCTTTGTCTTGGTACCACAAATGAACTGAAGGTTTGCCTTGGTGATTTTGATTGCGAGGTTCAAGACACCGAAGTTACAGTCCAAGTACTGATTCTTGAAATACAGAATAATACTGGCGGCAGGCTCCAAACAGAGTCTATTGAAATCGATGAGAATGGATGCGGTGTATACAATTATTTTGCAGCAGAGGGCGGTCAGGAGCTTTCGCTCACTTGGAGAATACTTCTCAAGGCAGTTAGCGATGCAGGCATAGAGATTGACTACGAAGCACACTACAAACAAAAAATCATTGTAAGTGATTTTGAGAGTGAGCGCATAGAAAGCATCAAATTCACAGATGAAAATGGCAAAACAATTACCAATCTTTGTTATGCCGAAATCATTAATGTAGAGGTTTGTGTTGATGTAGATGGCCTGGACAATCCTCGCATTGATTTGACGCTACTTGAGTCGCCTTATGTAGATCAAAGCTCTATTATCGCCACTCTACTATCGGGAGTATCAATTGGCGCAAATTGCATCATAGCTCAAATTGATACAAACCTTATTGAAGAGGGAAAACAGTATTGCGTGATTGCCTCAATTAGTCACGATGTAGAAGATCCTCCAATGCAAATAGATTGCAATGAATTCATATCTTCTGTAATAACAATTATGACCTCAAATCAAGCTGAGATTTCCATTACATTTACAAATGAATCTCCCAATGTGATATTGGTCAATAGCTCTGAAATGGTCATAGATAGTAGTATTAATGGGAGCAATATCTCTCTTACAATACCTGCCCAAAATGGATGCATTGAAAATGTGATAGTTCACCTACAGCTTGAAAACACAGATGTAATAGAAGTCTTATTTGATAATGTCTGCGATGCATCGACCGAGTATGATTGTAGATATATTCAATCAACAAATACCGAATCATAATGACAGTGTTGACTTACCCAAATAATGATATAGAAAACTGCTCGACTGCTGAGTGCATTGCTGCTCAGGCTTGCTTGCCAGTCAAAAAGGATTGTAATTTCAGCTCACCGCTTTTTGGTGATAAGAATGGACTTTTCAATTGTAATTTGTGTGCTGGCGATAAGTATTTTGCAATGCCATTTGTGAGAGGGGATAAGATTCCATTTCAAATGCGTTTGCCCGATTGCCTTAATGATGGTTGTGATTTGATTGGCGGCTGGAAAGACAATACAAATGAGGATTACTACATTGGGGCAGAGCTTTTGAGTGAGGGAGAAGTGGTATATGAGCATATTGGACAGTTTTCATCTGATTATGTAGTAGGTCTTGACTCAGATGGCATTCCATATCAAAATTTTGTAGTTGACACCTCTGTTTTTGAGGAGAAATGCTTTCAAATTGCAATCACCTACTACTGCAAAAACGCAGATGGTGAGTATGAAATCAAAGATTCATTTGTAAGCGAACCTTTTGTAGAATCTGCGAAATCTGAATGTACAATTGTTTTGGAATCGGAGCTTGAAAACTCTTGTGATGGATTCCACTACGGAAGCGGAGCGGATGATTGCCACTACGGAACCTCTGATTTTGCATACTCAAACCGTGTACGCCTTCCTGGTTCTATATACCTCAATCAAGTCAGCTTCGAGGACATTATTTTGGACAATGGCGACATTGCCTCAAGTGAGTTGAGGGAGAACTACACAGTAGACATCTACTGCGTGCCTCCCTATGCGGTAAGGCTCTTGAAAGAAGTGCTTCAGGGTAGACATCTCACTATTGATGGAGTAAGCTACGAAAAAGAAAACATCACCATAAGCAAAGGCATAGCACAAGGTAGGATGTGGGATGGCATAACATTCTCGGTGTATAGAGAATGCTCAAATGATAATTGTAATTAATCAAAAAAACTTGAAATAATGGCAAAAGTAAAAGTTATAGAAGTCAAGGATTTGACCAATGGAAAGACCTTAACGGTCAAGGAAAATTGGTGGAAAAAATACAAGGATTCTGGCAAGTATCAGTTCATTCAGGAGTTACAAACCGATGGAGTCACGCCAGTTGCCCGAACACCAGACTCGAAACCCAAAACCACAAACTTCAAAACAAGTGTGAGTACAACCACAAAGTCAGTAAGCACCTCTACAGGAGGCTGCGGCGGCTGTGGACACTAATATTATATTACCACAACAAAATCAAAACCCATAATTATGGATAAGTTAAAAGAACTCTTGAAAGAGTTGAAAATCAATGTCAGTGATGATTATTTCTCTGACGATATTACTATAACAGATAAGCTTGATCCCAAAAAGGACGCTGAGGGGATTATCGCAGCATTTTCTGATCCAATCAAAACTGAGTTGGAAAAAACGCTCAAGGAAACACTTTCAAAGGAGATTTCCGACCAAGAGAAAGTTAAATCCCTTATTAAGTATAAGAAGATTGTAGCCGACAAACTTGGCTTGAAAATGACCGACAATGAACGCAAGGAGAAGGATTTGGAGAAAATTTGGGAAATGGGACTGGAGGCTATTACCAAGGAGCAAAAGAATGTGCTTCCTGAAGATTATCAAAAACTTCAAGGAGATCTCGTTGAGGCGAAAAATCTCTATGATGCACTGAAAGGGAAGTATGATGAGGAAACCAGTGGATTTGATACCAAGCTGGCAGAGGCGTTGGCTGGTCAAAAATCAAGCCTTCAAAACAATTGGGATCTTCAATCGATCCTTGGAAAAATTGGGAAAGGCAAAAAATCAGATGTATTACTCAGAGTAGTGCTTCCTGAAATTGAAAAAATTGGAGTAATTGGAAAAGATGCAAGCGGAAAGCTCGCAGTATTGGACAAAGAAGATCCCAAAAAACTGGCGATGATTGATGGCAAGCCAATCAATATTGAGGAATTTTCAACCAGCTACTTGCAGGAAGCAGGGATCTTGGCAAAGAATGACTTCGATGAAACTCCAGATCCTATTGATCTTGGGGGAGGTAGTCAAGATTTCAATCTGCCATCTGAGAAAGCTGCGATGTAGGCTTTTTTACACAATTTTCACAGAAAAACATCAAAATACTTGCGGGATACTATCCCGCTTTTTTATTTTTGTTTCAAATCGACTGAGAAATTAGGAAAGTCAATGTCGATTTTTCTCACCGAGGCGACTAGTTGAGCCTATCTAATCAACCCACCGAGGACGCTTGATCCTATCTAATCACAGCACATTATTTCACAATTTAGAATACTATAAGTATGTATATTGATGTGCGAAAAATGTTCAAGTATACACAAGCATACTTGAAAGATATACGCCAAAATGCCCCTGAGCTGCGTGAGCGTTCAGGAAATATTGGCTTTCTCTCCGCTCTTGCATCCGACCTTAATGAACGTCGAAAACCACGACTACAAAGCTTAGTCGATGGTGGAGACGGGAAGTGTAGAACTGCAATTATCACCAAAAGAAAAAGACCTTGTAAGAAAAGTTGTTACTGTAATCCAGGAAATTGCCCAACAGATGGTAGAAATCCAGAGGATGACAGAAGCAGAATGAAATTTGAGGTCAAAAACCAGTGCGGTATTCAGCCAATCAAATTCAATGATGAGTACATTAGATGCCTTGACAAATCAAGAGCACAGCTCATTAATGAGGAGTTCTCAATGGATATGGATCTATGGCGTGAGGCTCTGAATGAAAAATTGATTGCTGAAGTTCTAGAAAAACACATTGGTGGAACAAAAGGAAGTAGCGGTCCAACTGGTCAGACAGTGAAAATTCCATTATACAAAACCGATGGGACAATCAACCCTATGGGAATGGTCAAGCTCAAGCGCATCTTCCGAGATATGAATGTGGTTGGAAATCCTTATGTGGTTGGGGCTGGAATCTGGCAGGACTATGCTGACCTCAAATCTATTGCCTGTTGCAATGCTGGTTTCAATGTATCAAATCAGCCATCTCCATTTATGATGGGATATGACAGCACACTTGCCTCTCTTGTAATGGGTAGTAGCTGGGGATACAATGATGCCAATAATGTAGCAATCGCCTTTGCCCCTGGTGCATTGGGATTATACTACTTCAATAAGAATAGAGGCGACTTCCGATATGATGAAGGAATGAATCATTTTTGGAGAACCACAATAACTGATCCCGTTACAGGATGGCCTCTAGATTACTATGGCAAAAACGATGGATGTGATAATTTGCTTGTTTGGGCAAATATGAACTATAGCCTCTATGCAGAAGATGATGCGTATCATCAATGTGATGAGTTGTATGGAACCAATGATATTGTTTTGATCGAGGCGATATGCTCTGATGAAACAGTTTGTGTTGGAAATGTAATCCCGACTTGCTGCAAGCCAACTGCCAACTTCACAGCCACTATGGTTGCTGGTGGATGCAGAACATATACACTTGATGCCAAATCTTCTGTTGTCGGAGCTGATGGTGAAAACTGTGGAACCTCAATTACAATGTATCGCTGGAGAATTCCTCACATTGGATACATCAAAGGAGCTGCTGGTGAGCCTATTCTTGGAATGCCTGGCATCTGTGGAACTTATGATTGCCCAATTGTAACCTTTGCAGAATGTGGCGACCATGAGATTTCTTTGAGCGTGGTAGATGACAATGGATGCCCATCGACTGAAACCAAAGATGTGATTACGGTGTCTGACAACTGTCCACCACCCGATGCGCCTTGTCCTCCTGAAGAAGAGGGATGCCCCGAAGGAGTGGCTGAGTTTGATGCCACATCCGATTACCCACAAGGATCAGTTGTTTGCTTTGAGGGCAAGTGCTATGGAAATGCAGATGCTGCATACACTGCTGGCAAAGCAGGTCCTGGAGAAGATGGCTCTGCATTTGTGGAGACTGAGTGCCCCCAGTAATTCAGGGAGACCCTACGTCCAGTGGTCTCTCTTGCGAACAAATCGGACAGATAGTAATTGATAATTCAACAGGCTGTGCCTATGTAGCAACTGATGATGGTGAAGGCGGATGCAGATGGGAGCTTGACAGAGTCAACTCCTCCCAAGAATGCCTTGATGCATTAAGAGTTTGCTTGGTGCCTGGAGATGGTACAACTGATTGGAGTGCAACTGGCGTGACAACTGGTGAAGGCACATTGACTGGTCCTGCAACGCCTCTTGGCTGGAACAAAGGTGGAACATTCGGATGTGTAGATGGCGAGCTTACGCTTTCATTCACACATGTAGATCCATCTGCAACAGCAAACGGAATGTTTGGTCTTAGCTGCACTGACACAAACACAAACTGGAATACAATCGCACATGCGTTCTATCTATATCAGTTTGGTACAAACTATTATTATAGAATCTATGAAAATGGAGCGTATCAATCAGTGTTTGGAACGCACGCTGCTGGCGATTCTTTCGAGATCACTCGTACAGCAGCTGGAGTAGTTGAGTACAAAGTTAATGGCTCTGTGGTTCATACTTCCGCAAATCCAATTGCTTGTGATTGTGTCGTATTTGACTCATCAATCTATCGAAACTCACAAATTGAATCAATTCAATTATGTGGTGACAGAAATTCTTAACCCAAATAACCCAAAATGGTCCAAGTGATCATTTTGGGTTTTCAAAACATAGTTATGACAGCAAAAGAAAGACACGAACTTGTCGTGCAAAATATCAAAACAGCCGAGTGCTGTGTGGTTGATCCTGTGGTGCTAGAAATTGCAGACCAAGATGTTGAGCAAACACAAAAAGGTTTTCAAAAGCAAAGCCTTGTACATATCGCAACGGTGTTGCAATTAGAAATCAATGAGCTTTCAGTTCCACTTTCTGAGTCTGAAAAGACAATCTCTGATCTTGATATTAAGAAAGCAAAAGCTGTTGAATTGATTGAAGTCATCAAGGCTTATCAAATTGAAAAGCGATCAGAGCTTTCTGGCATCACAGAGGAAGAATCAAAAGGAAAGTCAGGATCAGAGGAAGAATCAGAGGAAGAATAACAGGAGATTAAGCAAACAAAAAAGTAATCAAAAATGAGTTGTTATAAGATCATTACAAACAAGGATATTAATGTAGGAGCAGGTGAGATGCAGCAAAAGTGCATCCCTGTATTGGACCCTGCGGGCAATCCAATGTGTCCAATCAATTATCCCATCAAGCTTGAAGCTAACGGAGAGGTGTATTACACCGATTCACAATTAATTAATGGTTTGAACAATGATATTTTGATTACTGGGCAGACTGCGTCTCTCTCAGCGGACGGATGCAGTATTTGTATTGAATACTCTACTGGCTGCGTTCCAGAAAACATACCAACTTTGTATTTTCCACCAATAGCTGATATTGAATTGACCCAAAATCCAGATGGCACTTTTTCAGTTACTCCAGGCGCTCCAGATGACAATGGATGTCCATCGGGAATAACTGGACAGGGGTGGTTGATCAAAAACCAGAACGGAATCGTGGTTCTTGATTTGGGCATTGGCTCTCTTACTGACCCAATACCAGCAAACCCTTATGGCATTACTGGCAATTATGGAAATCTCACAATTGAACCTTGGAGTCTTCCTGAAAACATATACATCTGCTCAGTTGTGCAAACTGACTGCGCACTAAGCACAAACGAGGTTTGTGAGTATATTGAAAAAGTTACTTTTGAATGCCCAATAGCTGACATAACAATCGAAGATGGTCCAGATGGCACCTTTGTCATTACTCCAGGTACTCCAGATGACAATGGGTGTCCTGGAGGAATTACTGGGCAGGGATATGTGATACAAAATGCTGAAAATGGCAATGTTGCCTTCCAACTTGGAATCACTTCTGATCTTGCACAAAGCATTGACAATCCAATCCCGATACCGTTCGCAGATGGCAAATACAGCACTTTCACCGTGCTGCCAGAGCTGCTCATATTCCCAATCAAAATTTGCAGTATTGTAAGAACTGGGTGCTGCGAATCCAGTAATGTGGCGTGCGTTACAATAGAGCCAAAACGCACGATTAATATTGTTGATTCATCTGGCAATCCTACAAGTTGCCTTGCAGAAAACAATACTTACATCTATCCTGTAACACTTGATTTCTCTGGACAAGGAGGACTTAGTGGCGTGACAGTTAACTCGGATGCCGAACTTGCAGCAGCGGTAATCGCCAATACAAATGCAACAGTAGTTGAAATTGTTGGTTGCAGGATTTGCGTCCTCAGTTGGGATGGAGATGAGCCGCAGGATATTCCAACCATTTGTGGTGAGCTGGTTGATGCTGGAGCTGCAATTGCTTGCCTCTGTGAAAATGGGGTGTTTGTATATCCTTTCTATCTAGGGGATAACACGCTAATAACATCTGATGCGGAACTTGCAGCAGCAACAGGCGGCACTCTAAACGGGTGCCAAATTTGTGGATCTGGCAATGTTGAAGTTTGCAACACTGCAATTGCATCAATTTCCACAACACTTACAAACCTAGTTTCTGAAGGGGACTTTGATATTTGCATAACAGCGGATATTTGTGGAAATGCCATTCCTGATGGATGGGTTGCTTGTGCTAGAGTAGAAGACGAAAATGGCAATGTGATTGCTCAGGCAGATTTGATTTTTGGACAAGATCCATCTACACCAGCTGGAGTTCAAAATGACACAAATTGGTTTGGAGCTGGAAACTTCGGAGAATACTTGTCAAGTGGTATACTCAGCGGAGCGGATGCACTTGCCTCTGGCTCTTGCTTTGTATTCTCAAAGCTAATTTGGGCGCAGGACAATGGTCTAACTGGAGATACAAATGGGAATGATTTGTCAGTTGGTCTGACAATGACAATCGAAATCAAAAACCCAAATGGATGCATTTCTTCAGGTGAGGTTTCAGCTGATATGTGCGCCGTCAAACATTTTGGATTTGACAACGGAACCTTCACAACGCTTGAGATAGGTAACACAGGCGGAGTAATCACTTACAATCCCTACCCTGCATCTCCGACTTATGGCACGCTTGGAAGCATTATAAGTATGCATGAAGATATTATTGCAGGAGTACCAACTTGCTCTCCATTCTCAAGAGTGGCAATCAATCAAGATTATACAATTGTGGAAATGGTAGTGAATGCAGTGCCAACTGCTTATTCAATTCCTGCACCAACAATTAATGGAGGAAGTGCATACAGCGTAATCTCCATTGCACCAGCAATTGACTCGGCTGGTCTGTTCTCACAATATAATGTGTATACAACTCAAAGTTACTTCCAAAACTGTCTTGAAAGACATGCAGGATATGCCATCATGCAAGTGTGCAAAAACGATATTGATATATCTCAAATCACGCTTGAGGACTCACAAGGCAGACAGTTCATAATGACCATTGAGCCACTTTTATTCCTTAATTTCTAATCCCAAAAAGATGATTGTAGACTTAGCACAAATATCAAATAAGAATCAACTTCTCACAAGAGATAGGGCAAGATACAACCCTAGAAGCCGAAAATGGGAAAGACCATCTTATGCCTATATTGACAATAATGCAAATGCTGGGAAGCCCTTTTTTGATGCGGATATGGCTTACAATCTTCAGGATAAGCCGATCAAGCAAATGCAGTGGGTAGAATTATCAAATTCAGAAGTTCAGGAGGTAGGCAAGGAAATGGCTCTAGAAATGGCCATCGCCGCAGATGGCAAGAGCTATGGAGTTGACGAATCTGGCAATCCAATCAATATTGATTTTCAGGCAAACAATAGCTTTCAAAGAATTGCAAAGAAAATACTGGATCAAAGCGGAATTGGAACAGATGGACAATTAGAAAATTATTTCATTTCAAAAATTATAGCCTAATGGCAATATACAACGGACAATTGGCAAGAGCGGTGAACCCAACACTCACAATTGCCATTCAAAAGATCAATTCAAGCTTCGCTGTAGCATCAGCAGCATCTAAGAACAAAGATGCCACAGGCTTGCTATTTCTCAAAATTGAAAAAACAGGCGAAAGAGACAAGCTTAATTACCTGAAGAAAATACAAATTCTTCCAGTTAAGATTGTGAAGACTCGTCAAAGCAGTAAGCCACAGCCAATCAAGAATCTTGATGTATTTGAGCAGGCGGTCTATGCTGCATTAGAGAAATCGCCCCGAATTGGATTTGACAAATCAAATTATGAGCTGTACATCCTTGACAAGGATGAGCAAAAGCCCAAAAGAATTATTCAAACCAAATCGCAAATTGAGGCTGCCAAGAACCGCCCAGAATCAGAGGCTGAAACTCCAAAAGAAGATGTGAAAAAGACCACTAAATCCACAAAGAAAAAGTAATCTGAAATGACCAATAACATCAAGCTCAAAGATTGCTTCAAAGGCATAATCGGTGTTAGAAATTTCTGCAAAGAAATGGATGATGAGTTCGAGTATTATCTCGAAGACTTCCTTCCTCTGCCATTTCCATTGATTGCAGATTTCACGTCATCGACATATATCTCTGCAAGCAATCTTATCAATGCCAAGACCAATCTTGCATTCAAGAAAGTTGCAAAAACGGTGCTTGGGAAGCTTCAGACTTCAAATTCAATGACCTTCAACACGGTCATTGAAGGAGCGGTTTTTGGTGAGTTTTCAGACAAATATGAGCTTGACACATTTAAGGGGTTTCGTGGTCCAAAATTCTATTCAAATTCCAAATCAGCCTTTCACTGCTTTTTCATCAACGAGATAAGATTTCAGGCATGCACCAATGTCGCCTGCCAAATCTTTGAAGTTCTCAATGAAAAGGGACAGGTGCTTGACAGCTTCAAAGCTGAGGTCAAAGCAGGGCAAATCATCTGCATTCCTGTAGGGAAATCCTACTCAGCGCAGCAACTTTGGGTTCGCACAACAAATCAGAACCTACTGGTCAATGCCTCAACTCTCAAGTTCCGAAGCAATGGGTGCTGCACCACTCAGGTTGGAAACTGCATCAAGTCGGCGGGCTATGATGGGTTGAATAACTATATCAATGAAACCTTCGGTTTTCAAGTGGATATTGAACTGAGATGCTGTGAGGAAAATATGATCTGTTGGCTTGCGCCAAGACTAGGGCTCGCAGCTGGTCATCAGTTGGCAATCGAACTGCTTAACGAACTTATTTCGCCCAATGGCCGGTTCACACTTATCAAGCTCAAAGCGGACCAGCAAGATTGGGCGAGAGAGGAAATTGCCACAAATGATCAACTTGTCAAGAGATACATCAAGCAGGAACTTGCTGGAATTCAAAAGTATCTAAGAGGAATGTCTGGTCAGTGCGGTTGCATTACTTGTCACGGTCCAAGAGTGGTTGGTCGAATGCCTTAACAAAAATGCTATGTCAGTTATTAGAAATAGATTACAGGAAATTAAGCGGCTGATTGAAACTAGGAAAACAAGGATTCAAACAGTTGCTGCCAATGCTGCCATTGTGCCATATCTCAATCGGATTTTTGTCGAAGGAAAGGCGACTGATGGCACCGATATTGGTCAGTACTCAACCGATGAATTATCTGTTCACATTCCTTCGGTTTCAGCGCAGCTTCCAAAATCAAGACTGAAAGCAAGGTCTAGATTGAGCGGAGGCAAAGTTGGCAAAACCGCTTACTACAAAGAAGGCGAAGGCTACAGAGCTTTCAGGCCAGATGTAGGAAGACAAAACAAGAAGGTTGACCTCAACCTAACTGGATCTGCCCAAGGAACCATTCAAGTTGGAATAAGTGGCGATGATGTAGTAATCGGTTTCACTGATGAGGAATCACGAGATATTTTGAAATGGAATGAGGAGAAATTCAAGGGGAAAGACAAAGTGCTTCCTTTGAGCAAAGAGGAAAGAGAGGCGGCGGCAAAAGCTGCTCAAAAAGAAATTGTACTAATTCTTTCAAATGAATAAGACCTATCACATATTACCAATCAAGGAGGTTGTCGATTCGCTTATACAGCAAATCAAAGACGGCTCATGTGGGCTTTTTGATAAGTGCGGAGGATATGGAATTGCCCGTCAAATCAAAGAAAAAGACGGTCTTAGAATCGTTGTGATTGGTAGCGGAAGTAATACTAAGTCAGTTTCAATCGAGGATAATAAGTGCAATTACTTCTATATACGCTATAGAAATGATTGCAAGAAAGAGTACAAGCCAAAAGCAAAGAAATCGCAGCGCAGTGCATGTGTGACTGATTACGAGGCTATCATTCCCTTAAGGCTTGTCGCCGTTGTGATGGGAGAGCCTTGCACAAAGCTTGATCCCGATGTTGTTGAATTCTGTATTCTATCCTCAATCATTGGGGCAAATCTGAGCAGATGTTCTACACAAGCAACAATCAAAATCAAAGATTCTTGTACGGATACCTGTCTTGTGATTGAGAAGGAATATGGCAAGGATGACATATCTCAATTCTCCAATGGGCTAATGGCAATTTCTATTGATTTTGATTTGTCTATTGATTTGAATGTCGGGCTATGCCAGCAGGCTGCGCCGACGATTTGTGAACAAATTAAGAATGCTTGCGGATGAGTTGCTGTAATAATACATATGACTTAGGCTGTTATAATCATTGCCAAAATATTGAAGTGCTGCTTGATGGAATCAATCCCGCAAACGATTACACCTTTGTGACTTCTTTTTCGGGTTCCCAAATCATTATGCTTTTGGCGGTTTCACAAAATGATGCTGGGGAGAATGTGCTTGTAATTGATACGTGCGGACTCAATGAAAATCACTGCTACACAGGTCAGATTTTGCAAAATTCTCAACCACTTACCATCGAAGTGGACAGCGTGGTATATGACTGTTTTTCCTTCAAGATAGTTCCCAAAGCTGTGGTATACTGTCCACCAGTGGAGACGAACCCACCAGAGGAATGCACACCATGCGATGCCATTGAGCAGTGCGCTCCTGAGTGCGAGCAGCCAGAAGTTCCGCCCGATTGTCTAACCCAAACCCAAACCGATGACTGTTGAAATATTAATATCAGTATTGATTCTATTTGCTTGCGTGAAATCCTGTGCGAGCATCACTGCACTGCTGTACTTTGCAATGGGGGAGCCTCAGAGTGATGGCAACAACCAATCAGGCATGATATTCTCACGGCTTGGAAGGTATATCTCCAGCAAATACATCGCACATCAAGATCACTACAAGGCGTGGGTAGAAAGGCAATTTGAAAGCTTAGAAGAAAGCATTGAAGTTCAAAAAAAACGAGCTGCACTATACCAAAAAATGCCGATCTCTATATGGAAGCTTGGTATATGCGTTTTTTGCCTTAACGTGTGGATTACAGCATTTGTAGTGAGCGTTGTAATATACTTTGATTTTGTCTCATTTGGCAGTTGGTATTGGGACATACTCGCCTTTCTTCTTTCAGTCGGATACTCCTATACCGCAATACGAAAAGTTTATTCATCCTAACAAAAAATAATTGTACAAATGCAAAATTCCACAACAAAAGATGCTATACGCACCATTCTCATATTTTTCATATTGGTGTTTTTTTCTTGCTCTCTTCAGAAAGTAGGATTGCAGACGGATCGCTTTGACATTGACATCAATCTCAGCGACTCCACCCTATCGGTGACGCCACTTGGAATCACGGAACCTACTCATCACAAAAACCTTCCACCGCCGCCCGCTGGTCTTTCGGTTTCCGATGCTGACATTGGATCTCCTAAGAATCTTGAAGTAATCAATTTCGGCAGGCTTGGATTCATCTGCCAGTTCGACTCGGTTGAAAACGCTGAGTCTTATTGGTATGCACTATCTCACAATGAGGAAGGAACTGACCTCCTATTCCGCTCAATGGCAGCAGACAAAAAAAGCAATCGCCAAAAAACGGACCTTGTCACTTTTTCTGAAGTAGAAAACTACAATCCTGAAAAGCAGCTGTATCTCTCAGTTTTTGCAACTCAAAATTTGCGTGATGCAGGTCGACCCGCTGTCATCACGCTGCGTCCCGATGATTTCAAACCAGGATATGATGATTTTTCTTGGGAGTTTGATGATAGATTTGATGTAAATTACAAAAGTTACGTTGACAGCATCCTTGTAGCAGCCAAGCCGCATATTGTGAAGGTTTTTGGTAAGGCATTTTCTAGCCATCCAATTAGAATCCGTCAGTCTAATCAGTGGTGGATTTTCTTATATAAGAAGTGGGACATTGAGCTGAAGGGAAACGCCAATCCAAATGTGATCATTCACGAGATTTGCCATTTTCTTCAGGGACTGTACCTACCATCAGTGACCCAAAAAGGAGAATACAACAACACCCTCGAATGGCTCGCCGAAGGGATGGCACAGGCAGCGAGCTATGAGGTGATGACCTCTATGGGAATACAGGCGCATTCCCAATATGGGAATTTCTATGATTTGGAAAACTGCGAGGAGCTTTCCTGCTCCTACTTTCGCTCTGATGGCGGGGGGATGGGGATGACTTGGTGGAGATATGAGATGGCCGGGCATTTCTTCAGAAAACTCTCAATTGAGTATAGCAGGGATAATTCTGGTCGGTTTTTCTTTGCAGACCTCAATCAATTATATTTTGAGCATCTAACAAATAGCCCTGGACTTGATAGGCTCACAGCATTCAAAAAGGCAATCTCTCAACTGATGCCTTATGTAGAGGGACAGTACGTGCTTGACTGGATAGATGAGCAATACATTAGCTTTGGCAAGGAGAGCCTTGGTAGAAAAATTCACATTTCCCATCAGCCGTATTGGACCAATAACTCGGGCGGTGGAGAGTTCACTTCGATTGAAAAAATATACTTCTATGAAACCCATCCAAGCTGCCGCTCCAATTGGTGGTGTTCTGAATCAGAAAAGCATGATCTCAATGGTCTGTATGCTCAAGTTAATATAATAGAGAGCTGGAGCGGCGACACTATTTCCACCATCAATCACAGGACAAATCCTTACCCAAATGAAAAAGGCTTCTCTTCTATTGTCTTGCTCATTGGCACCAGCACTGATGAATCTAGCAATACACAGTATCTCAAAACCTATTACAAGGATATTGGGAAAAACCCAACGGTCCTGAAGGTGAAAAAAACAGGTCTGTATCGAATCGACATTGATTTTGGCATTGCCAAGCGGTCCGTCTATCGACTTTTGGGAGATGGCATTGGAGAGCATAGAGACAAGGTCATTGTAGCGATGCCTGATGCCCCAAAAGGAAGCTATATGATGGTTTCAAAAGATGGGACTTGGAACCTTGCAAGATGGAAATTTGAAAGGGGCATTGCCCTTACAAATGTTAATGCAGAAACCTCAAGGCTACTACTCAATGTTACAGATGCGAGAGGAGGACATTTGAGGACCGAAAAGAGAAATATTGATTCCAAAAATACTCAGCTAATATTGATAGAAAACTAACTAAGTAATGCGCCTAGCAATTACCAAACCACAAAACTAAAGGAATGAGACATTTTTTTTTCATCACAATACTTGCCTGCCTGCTTGTCTTTCTTTTCGCCTGCGCTCCTCAAAATAGGATTGCAGTTGAATCTGCCGAAGTAGGATTTGAGCAGGGCAGAGATTATAAGAAAATATATGGCAAGGTTGTATTTGGGCGGTGTAGCTACGATGATAGCGCACCTTATAATCAAATAAGCTGTTACCTATCAGATTACAAGAAAATAAGCTACGCCATCAATCATCCAATGCCTGGATTCACGCTTGATCAAACTGACACAATTATTCAGGCTGCAGCCCAGTACATCAATGAGTACATTGATCTGCCATTCTACCGAGTAAGTTACTTTCAAAACCCAAAGTTGGTATTTTCAGCTTATAGGCTTAATGAGATGCCCCCCTTCCATCCTTTTGACGGGGAAGGCGGCACCATTGCTCATACATATCCAGGCTGCTACATAGATTGTGAGATGGCCTCTCATATTTTCTATGATCTTGACAGCAAACTCAGTAATGGATTTGATGATGAAGGAAGCCTACTCAACGCAGTGAAAGTGACGGTTCACGAAATACTGCATTTTCTAGGTTTTGGGCATACCCAAGACCCGCAGTCAATCATGTTTCCAATGTACAATGACCATCCGATTTTTTTCACATCGGATGATTCACTCGGACTAGTAACACATTACCTACCACAAAATAATAAGGAAAATGAAAGAGATGAAAACATTAACAATGATGCTGATTATAAGCCTAGAGGCTTTTTTCATCGCATCTTTGGGAGGCACAAATGTAGCCGCCCAAGTAGACCAGGAGAGTCCGCCGACACTCCCAAAAGTATATCAGTTAGATAGTCTTGAGAAAAAAGAGATTGTCGATTCAGGTGAAGTTCAATGCAAAATCCTTAAAAAATCATACCTGGGGTATTGGATAGAGTACGAAGATGGAGTGGCACTGATCGAGGCAAACTTTTTGCCAGCTGGCACAAGACCAAAGCCTCAGATTTGCAGCGGTCCTCCTCCTGCTAAGATGGTAGAAGTCATTAAGGAACAAACTGACTCACTACCCCAGCAAAACAGGATGTATAGCAAGCAACCACAAGGTTGGAAGGTGCTGCTTGACAACCTTTGGGAATCTGAAATACCTGGAGCAGAAAACAACTGGAAGCTTCAACATATTATAGATCATGCTATGAAGTCAACGGGCATCTATCTTCCACCCGAATGGGTATCAGATAAGCTGCCAAGCTGCGCCGTTGCAGTCATCTATGCAGAGAGTGCATCGGGAAAAGATGTGTCGTCTTTGAATTTCAAAGCCATCTCTTTTTTGAAATATGGAACGGCTGTGGAGAGCCTGGAGAAAGCAAAGTTTGGGGATATAATTGTTTTGTATAGATTTTCACCTGAGAGATGGGAATCTCACGTTGGCTACCTAATGGGAGTAATTGGGAACAATGTAATGCTGCTTGGGGGCAATCAAGATGATAGGATTGGAATTGATGCATTCCCAATCTCAAAAATTAGGGCTGATGGCATCCGCCGTCCTCCTCCGTAGAGCTATTTGCAAAAGTGGTTTTGATTTGGTACATTTGTAGTACCACAACAAAGAAAATGCTGATTCTAGCGATATGGCTCACGCCAAGTTAGTTCACTATTTTTGACATAATATTGAGTAATTAAGATACAGCCTGACTGTTTTCGGTATATCCGTATTCGTGCGGAATCAGCATCTTTTGTTGTGGTTAACATTAATGCAACCGAGCAGTCAGGTTCCTCTTTTTTTGCCTGACTGCTCTTTTCGATAACCACTAAAAATCAAAAGAGGCATGTTAGAAAAATTATTCAAACAAAGCTTTGTGCCAAGACAGGCAAAAGGAGCAAAACCTACCACCAAAACTAACAGCCAAAGGGAAAAAACTAAAACCATACTGAAGGCAAGCGAGCATATTGAGCATCTCACTGAGGGGTATGTACTAAGCTCAGAAGCTAAGAAGAACATCGCCAAGGCATACATCGCCAAGCGTCCAAAGGGATACGGAGAAATCTACTCTCCTATCTATAATCTATCCTATTACGCCACTACCCTGCTTCACATTTTTTCACTTGTGATTGCACTGCCATTTGTGACCATCTTGGTGGGCTTTTTTGCTCAACAAATTGGGCTTCCAATTGGAGAGCAGACGGCATACATCATTGCAGCAGGATTTTTGGCATCTCTTGAAATTGCCCAACACAGCACTCTTAATGTAATGTGGAATATCTACTTTCAAGATGGGAAGTTTGCCGCTGGAATTACAGTAGTGGCCATTATCTTCTCAGCTTTTTCTGTTGCAAGTTCAGGTTATTCAGCTTATCATTTTTTGCAGGGTTCACAATTTGTGATTTGGGGGCTTGCCATTTCAATAGGAAATGAAGCACTCATCAATTGGCTCTCGCATTGGAGACACAAATATGAGTGGACAACAAGGCAAGAATCACAAATGGTCAATGACCTATACAGAGGGAAAAAAGATGACCATCTATTCACAAAAGTAAGCAAAAATGATTCATCGCTGGGAAAGGAGAGAGGGCAGCAGGCTCACAAAATGGAGCAGTAATCACAAAAGAAAAAAAGACTGTTGCCCACCCTATCACAGATGGCAAAAAGCCCTTATCACAAAAAGGGGAATCACAATCACAAAAGGGAGAACCCCCAGTGAGTACGGGAGTTTCGAGCGAATCACAAAAAAATGAGAAGAAGAAAAAGCCAAAGCATCCAATGTTTGATTTGAAGGAAGTGATAAGGTACAAAGGGATGTATTGGGACAAATTACAGGAAGGATACACTGACCGAAAGCAAGCGTATTACGACCTAGTTTGTGACATAGAATCAAACTGGGATGAGCTTCAAGACGGAGGCGTTGTGAGAAAACCAAATACTGCCGAAAGGTTGAAATACTTCAGAGAGGGGAGAGATAGAAATTACCTAATTGAAATCACAAAAATTCAAGACAAATGAGTATACCATCAAACAATCAAAGACCGCAAACTGGATCACAAATGATTTCATTGTTCATTTTCCTATGTATGATTCTATTCATTATTTGGCATCCAACAGCCGACCAAGCAACTGACCCATTTTGCAGGAAGGTCAATGGCGATATTCACAAAGCTGGCGGCGTGCTGAATTACTACTTTGACAGAGTAGGGATGCACTCTGAGTCACAAAGACATGTTCGTTCTGGTCAAAAAAGCATGCAAAAACAAGAGCAGTATAGATATGAGGAAGAAGAGCAGAAACAGGAAAATGATCTTGCAGAATACTATCGACAAAGATTCCAAAGAAGGAGGTAACAAATGTATGAATTGATCCTATTTTTCATCCTCACATACGCCTCAGTGATGTCCCATTTTTTTGGACCAGTTTTGTCCAAAAAAATTGGACTGCCTCAGTGGGATGCATACCAATACATCCCAACTGAGCAGGACTGGATAATGGTTCATTACTCCAATGAGGCAAAAAAGAACCTTGCATCCATTAAGAAAAAACCAAACCAAAAGAAACCAATTTTTGAAATCAAAAAATAACAAATCATTATGGAAACATTCAGAGCAGTTGTGCTGGAAATCAACCCAGCAACAATGAAACCCGAGGAGAAACATATTTTTGAAGGAGAGTTGCCAAGGGGATTTGCAGTTCTCAAGATTGAAGAAAAACTGTATCACGTTCAAAATGTGATTTGGGACACCACCCAAGATTGTGCTTTCTTCTATGTCATTGACCCTATACGGTTTGAAAGAGCTAAGGAGATTATGGGAGCAAAAGGAGGGATTAAGTATCAAGGAAAAGGAGAGAAGTCATTCACACAAAAAATCAAATCCCCCAAAAATATCAACTAACAAAAGAGGCTGCCAAAACGGGCAGTCTTTTTTGTTAAACCATTTTTTTTGCATTTCTCACACTTTCCTTTTTTCTTTGTAATACTTTCCTAAAATGAGGCAACGTTGAGCCTATCCAATCAACCCACCCGAGGGCAAGGTCTGTCCCTGAGAAAATCTAGACTGATAATATTTTGAAAGACAAAATATGGTTACAAATTTCTATGATGGCTGCATTGCTCCTTGCCCAACCCAGCAGCCAACTCCAATATATAATCCATGTACAACAGAGGTAGGCGAGGTAAGCGCAAAAATCAAGGGATTGGTATGGAAAACCTGTACCTCGATTATTACCGACTTAGCCGACTTAACCGACCAAGGAGATTGGTATGCACTGCTTGGAGCGGGAGATATTGTTGGCACGCCATGCCGCAAGACCAACGGCGAGTGGAAGGTACCAACTCCTACTAAGAAAAAGAGATCCGCTTGTTGCCCTGAAGAAGTCACTGAAATTTTGCGTGGTTTCACGTTCCGAGATTGGAATTACGACTGCGTCAATTATACAAATGTTGATTTCTACCAAGACAAGATGTGTAATCAGCAGTATTACGAACTTGGCATCATTACCTGTGATGACCGTTTCTATGGCTGGATCCCACCTTGTCATTATAGCTTGACTTACTGGGAGGATCCCGAACAAGAGGATGATGGCAAATTAGCAAACTTAATTGATGTAGATATTAAGCTTCCTGTTTGTTATCCTTGGAAGCCTGTATACCTTCCTGGTCTTTGTGGCTTGCTTTCGCAAGCAGCGCAAGGATTGATTACAGGAAAAGCTGCATAGTAAATCCTTAGAAAAACAAAAAATGACTGCAATTGAATTTGCAGTCATTTTCCCCATTCCAAAACTAGATACAATGCAAATTACAACGGAGTACATCACCAAATTACTCAAAAACGGAATTGATGCAGTAGGAGAGCGTCACAAGGTCTCCTATGCAGAGATAGAAGTATATAAGGATGAAAGTGAGGATATTACATCCCACTACAATGGATCAAAACCAAAGAAGCTTTTTGGAGAGAGATTCCCATCGGAGCGGGAGGTATACCGCAAATACAGAGAGGAGAACTTTCAACCAATCACCCGTGCCTCAGTTCTTAGGGGACTTGCTGCATTGTATAGAATTTTCACGGGAGCCAACCACTCAATACATTACAATGCTCCATTAGATGAGTATATGGAAAAGGCAAAGTTTGAAGGCTTGACTTTTCCCCAATACATCTTCAAGACATTCATTACAAACTCTGTGTGCGACCCAAATGGATGGCTCGTTACAGTTCCCAAAAAACCAGAAAACAGCAATGACAGAGCTGAAATAGAATTGATATGTGTGCCTTCCTCAGCTCTTATTATCACGCCAAAATCCCATGCTGGAATTTTCGCTTTTCAGCACAAAAATGCTGAGAAAATAATGCAGTACAAAGGAGAGACCTATCAGGTCAAATCGTCGTACTATATCATTACAAAAGAATGGTACTACAAGTATGTACAGGTATCCAGAAAAGGAAAAGAAAAGCGTCTGCTCATACCATATTACAAAAACTACTGTGGTGAGATTACTGCCGTGAAAAATGGCGGGATTACCGCTATGAAAAAAAATGAGCTGGAACAGATTTCTTACCAAATCTCTTACTTTGCACACGCCGTTCCTTACTTGAATGAAGCGAGAATTGACCATACGCTCCATCAGGTTAATAAGGTGCTTAATGGTTCGCCTAAGTTGGTGATTGGCGGTACAGAGTGCTCAAACTGCCATGGCCAACCTGTAATTGGACAAGAGTGGTGTGATAAAGAACAATGCAACAAACAAATATTTTGTGATAAGTGTGGCGGATTTGGGTTCACAAAACCTGAATCGCAGTTTGACGCAATAGAGGTTCTGCCTCCCGTGAATGAAGCACTTGGTCAGTCGTACAAATTTGTCTACGACTATATTACCGTTCCAATTGCTAACTTGGAACATCTTGGCAAGGAAGCTGAAAAGAACATTCAAAAAGCCGATGAGGTTCTTTTGCTTCGATTTGTACAAGAAGCTCAATCGGGAGTGGCAAAAGAAATTGACAGGGAAGAAAAATACTCCTCGTTCTATTCCATATCAGATTACATTTTCGACACAGTAATGCAAAGGCTACTGACTTGGATTGATTGCCTCAGGCATAGGGGCAGAGCAGTAGGATTTCAGATTCACAAGCCTATTAGCTTCCAGATAAAAACAGAGATAATGCTTTGGGAGGAGCTGTGTGAGAAATTGACCAAAAACGCTCCACAGGGCGACATAATTGCCACTTACCTCGATTACATCACAAAACGCTATCCAACCAACAAAAAGATGCAGAAAATTGAAAAAATCTGCATCTATTATGAGCCGCATTACATTCATACCATCACGCAGCGGCAGCAGCTGCAAGCAAGTGAGAATATTGACAAAAATGCGAACATTCGGGCGACTCGTGTCAACGGTATTGTCAGACTAATTTGCGAGGATCTTGGCGATCAGCAATTCTTGGACGCTTCATTCTCTCAAATTAAGAAACGCATTGATGAATTAATGAAAGAGTATATGCCAAGCGAACAAGTCAACGGTGAACTTACAACTGAGCAAAAAAGATTAAGGTCGCTTGTTGGGACAATGCGATCTATAACAGAACTTCAAAAAGCGGTTGTCGAAGGCAGTATTGAAAAAGATGAGGCAATTAATTCTGTAGTTACCCTACTTGGCTTCACACCAGAAGAGGCAGCTAATCTAATCGGCGATGCCGTCCCATCACCAGAACCAGCACAGTAGTGAACTCCGCAGCCGAAAAAATAATAGACCGCTTAGACAACATCATCGAAGATGGTGAGCAGCTGCTGCTGCGCTCAATCGCAGCCTCCGAGGATGAAATCTACAATGCACTTATTAAGATTCTTAGAAAATACTCAAATGGCGATAAGCTTTCTTCCAGCGAGGTCTCACAAGCCTTTCTCAACAGGATAGACTCCGAAATTGAGGCAGTTCTAAGGAAGGTGGGCTACTATGATGATGTTGCTAATTTCTTGGTCAATTTCGACCTAATTGATGGCAATGTCAGGAAACTACACAAGGCGGTCAATAACCTAACCATTGAGTCGGCACTGACCAATCCGTTCAAAAAACTCGCCATTGATTTCACGACTCAAAACCTGCGAAGCTCAGGCATATCTTCGTCTTTCATTCAACCCATCAAAGAAATAATTGTTCGACATGTTGTATTGGGTGGATCTCTTGCCAATGCAGAAATCGAACTCTCCCAAAAAGTAAGAGGCATCAAAGGCGGCAGCCAAGGAACGCTTCAGCGGTACGTTGGACAAGTGGCAAGGGATGGACTTAGCCAGTTTGATGGCACCATTCAAACGGTCATCAAAAACCGTTATCGTCTTACCAAAATCAATTACATAGGTTCCATTGTTGAAGGAACCAGAGGGCAATGCTACAAATGGGTGAATATGGGAGTGATTGAGGAAAGCAATCTTCAGGCTGAGATTGATTGGGTGGAATCCAACATTGGCTCAACCTACTCAGGCAGGCGCATAAGCGGGTGGATACCTGAAACCACGGTTGATAATTTCCTTATCAACCGTGGTGGTTTTCGTTGTCGGCATCGGGGGATTGCTACTAGGGATTAACCATCTGTCAATATTTTATTATCGTCAAGCCAATACAGTATTGCTTCGTCAAATCCGACTTCGGGATGGTATTGATATATGACATAATCTCCAGCACTGTTTATGGTTACATAGGCTGATTTTTCATTTGGAGTTCTATCCTTTACTGATACCCAAATGCCAATTATAAGCTTTCCTTCTTTGTCAATCCTAACAGCTCTTTGGTTTTTAATTCTTTTAATTTCTTTCATTTTACATCTGTTTTTGAAACCATAATTCTGTATCCATTATAGTCAACCCATATGTCTTTGTCAGGATTGATCAAGTCTTTCATTGCAAAGGTCATTATTGGCTGATTTGGGTCCCAGCCAATAAATCCTTTTCCAATATACTCCAGCTTCTGCCCTTCTTGGAATTCCTGTGAATTTTTAATTTCTTTCATTTCAATTCTTTTGTTGTGGTTAATAATATAGTCCAAAGATGAGACAATTAAGCACACAAGTCAAGTCATTTTTGATGATTATTCCTGCATTAAGAGAACTCTGTAATGGTGATTACACATTAGAAACAAATGCATAAAACACATGGGAATTAACTTGACTTATGCCTCACCTTAATCTATCTTAGAGTCATATTGTTAACCACAACAACTTAAAAAGATGAAATTATTATTTTTCCCAACAGACGAAAATGAAGCATTGAAATTTGACGACTTCCTAGAAAGTAGCACTTGGTACGGCACCTATAATGATGAAGTAAGCTGCTTTGAATTTGAGGAGACTGAGGATTGTATAGCGGACTTGGAATATTATTTGAAAATAGATGTTGGTCAACTTGGCATCAACGGACACTTTGAAACTGAATGAAAACAAAAACCTCCAAGGAGCGAATCCTTGGGGGTTTTTATTTTGAAAATTTTCAAATTCAAAAAATGAAATTAAAATTCAAAACTGAAAGAAATCAAGATTTGAGGGAGGTTAAAAGAGTTTTCATAGAAACTCCAAACAAACATTATAGAGTCGCTATAAACAAAAATGGCGACTTAGAAATCAACATAGATGACTTGTCTGACCAATACCCTAAAATTGAAATTATAAGTAATGCAAAAATCAGAATTAAATGAAAAATCAAATTATAGAATTCCTAGTAGCCGCCAAAAATGAAAGCCTTTCAAAAATCCTTGAAATACAGGACTTGATTAATAGAGAGGAAGGGCAAAACAAATGCCGTATAGACGCCGACAAATTCCTTGTAGGTATTGACTACGAAAAGCACCGAGAGTCGGTCGAAATCGCCAAAACCCAAAAGGAAATATACCACATGGTTCAAAAATGGATCAATAGAGTTGTAGGTAGAACGGACATACAAATCAAAGAATTATTCCTTCAGACAAAAGAGCGCAACTTTTGGGAATTTGAAAAAAGAATGTGCGAATTTATTATTGCAACCTACATACAGTAATTAAATACATCTTGCTTTTAAGCACCAGCTTGGTTTTCGGACTGGGCGGGTGTTTTTTATTTATTTCAAAACTTTTCTTTCAAATACTTGCACGGTACGAATATTTGATTTATATTTGTACCAACAA
>JAHDIA010000189.1 GCA_020631035.1 Chitinophagales bacterium
ACTGCGTCAAAAATACTCGCCTTAGCCCTGCTAGGACTGCGTTTTTTTCCTTGTATGTCAAAAAATATCATTGCCAAAAACAAGGAACTTATTATTTAACCATTACTAATCAACACAATTAGCTAGTCAACTTAAACCATCTAACTATCTAAGAGCAAAGTTTCTATGGACCATCGACTGAAAACTATCGACTAAATCTACTACCTTTGCAAAGTGACAAGCCACACCCACCTTGTCCAAACTAAAAATCTAATTACACTTGATGGAGACACAAATCATAGATAGAAATCTAGTAGAAGTACAAAGCAATGTAGACCGTATTTTCCTCAATTTGCAGCAATTGACCACCGATATTGGCAATGAAAATATGTCTACAACCATACAAGAATTAAGGGAAAAACTGGGCGAACCCTTTTTGTTTGTTATTGTTGGAGAGGTAAAGGCAGGTAAGAGTAGTTTTATCAATGCCTTACTTGATACAGGTGGTAGAGAAATTTGTAAAGTTGCCCCCGATCCTTGTACCGATGTGATTCAACAAATTGTATATGGTACAGAGGAAAAACACGAAAATGTCAACGAACATTTTAGGAAAATTCATTTGCCTGTCGAAATACTCGAAAAGATTTCGATAGTCGATACACCTGGAACAAACACAATCAGCGACCACCACCAAGAGATTACGGAGCGATTTGTACCGCATAGTGATCTTATTGTATTTGTATTTGAGGCGAAAAACCCTTACCGTCAATCGGCTTGGGAATTTTTTGATTTTATCAGTACAGAATGGCGTAAAAAGGTCATTTTTATCCTACAACAAAAGGATTTGATGCAGGAAGATGATCTCGCAACCAATGTCAATGGGGTCATCAAACAGGCGAAACAAAAAGGCATTGAACATCCCAAAGTTTTTGCGGTTTCTGCTTTACAAGAACTCAAAGATTTGAAAGAAATCAGCGGATTCAAGCCTTTGCGTGAGTTTATTTTGGACAATATCACGGGAGTCAATGCCTACAAACTCAAGATGCAGAGCAATGTCGAAACCGCCGATCAGGTATTGGACAATATTAAAGATGGTACCAAAACTCGTAAGAAGCAACTCGAATTGGATTTGCAATTTAGGGAAGAGGTACGGGATGCAATGGACCAACAAGAGCAAAAATCTTATGAGCGAGTAGACAAAATGGTAAACAATCTGTTGCAAGATTATGACCGTATTACAGGGGAGTTTCGCAAAGAATTTGTGGACGGACTCAACTTTTTTAGCTTGGCTAGTCGTTCGGTTCGCTCGATGTTTAGTTCAGATGAACAATCGGTTAAGGAATGGCTCAATGAGTTGACCAAACGGATGGAAACAGAGTTGCAAACCAATTTCCAAACGAAATTGGAAGATGGAATGAACGACATCTCTGAGAGCATCAAAACGATGGTTAAAATGGTGGATTTGAAGATGAAGAGTAGCAAAACGGTTTTACCCACCGACCACGAAATTTTTGGAGAAATTGCCGAGCGTCGCCAAGATGCCATCAAGGCGATACAAACAAACTACAACAATTTTGTCTCTAATACAGAGAACTTTATAGATGAGGAAGTATTTCCCAAAACCAAAAACTATGCGCCCGATGTTGCCTTGAGTGGTTCCTTGGGAATCATTGGAGCCATTTTAGCCTTGTCGTCTCAGACCTTGGTGATTGACATTACAGGTGGAGTGATTGCAGGTTTGGGCTTTTTGTTTGCGGGTGGTACTTTGTTCTTTAGAAAACGCAAGGTAATTGCTGCTTTTGATGAGGAAATTGCCAAAGGACGCAAGAATTTAGAGCGTGTCTTACAAGACCAGATCAAGGCGTATACCCACAACATCAAGGAACGTTTGGACCAAAACTTTGATCCATTTGACATTCACGTCAAGCAAGAGGCAAAAAGCTTAGAGGAGCTAGAGGGCAAGATTGAGCGTTTGGATAAGGACATTGATGGTTTGAAGGTGGAGTTGGGACCTTCGGTGATATAAGCATGGTAGGCAATGGAAAAAATTGTGTTATATTAGTAGGAAAATGAGAACCCATAATGGGTATAGCCTCTATACAGATTGAAAATTTTAAATCTATTAAGAAAACGGATAAAATCAAGTTGACCCCAATCAATGTTTTGATTGGGGCTAATGGTGTGGGGAAGAGCAACTTTATCAGTTTTTTTAAGTTTTTGTATAGGCTATCTCAAGATAATTTACAAACCTATATTGCGCAATTGGGTAGGGCTGAAAACTTTTTGCATTATGGATTAAAAGGATCAGATTATTTAGCTGGCAAGGTTAGAAGAGTATTCATTGGGTGAGCTTTGGGAGAAAAATGTATTGGGAGGCAGACCATTATGAGGGGGATTTATATTATAGTGGAGGGTCAGACAGAAAAATAATTGAAGAGTATCCCAATCCTGAGTTGCTCAATGATGGATCTGAAACTGCACCTTCTAAAAGATTGACCAAATTGATTGTTGGTTATCAGAAAACATTGCATGGACCACTGATAGCAGAAGAAACTGGGATAGAAAGAATCCGAAAAAAATGTCCTAGATTTAGTCAGTGGATTGATAGAATGGTCGCACCATTTAAGAATGGCTAAAAATACAAAAGCTCCCAAACCGCAAGGTTTGGGAGCTTTTGTATTTTACACCTTAAAATACTTAAAATCGTGCTGATATTTAATATTCAAAACCGATTGATACATCAAGTCAACCACATTTTGTAGGTCTTCTTTGTGTACCATCTCGACTGTTGTATGCATATAACGCAAAGGCAAAGAAATTAAGGCGGAAGGAACCCCACTACCTGAAAAGGCAAAGGCATCGGTATCCGTTCCTGTATATCTTGACAAAGCCTCCAATTGGTGGGGGATTTTGTGTTTCTCTGCGGTTTTGCGAATCAAATCGACCAATTTGTTGTGGATGGCAGGAGCAAAACTCACAATAGGACCATCGCCACACTTATATTCCCCATAGTTTTCGGTCTTAATCATAGGAGTAGTGGTATCGTGTGCCACATCAGTAACAATCGCCACATTGGGTTTGATGTTTTCTGCAATCATTGTTGCACCACGCAATCCGACCTCTTCCATTACCGAATTGACCACATACAAACCAAAAGGTAATTTCTTCTTATTTTCCTTAAACAAACGTGCAACTTGTGCGATCATAAAACCACCCGCACGATTGTCCAATGCACGTCCTACAAAATAGCGATCGTTCAAGGTCATAAATTCGTCTTCGTAGGTAATTACACAACCAATGTGAACCCCCAAAGCTTCTACTTCTTCCCTTGTATGACAACCACAATCTAAATAAATATTGTTGACAGTTGGGAATTCTTCTTTATTGCCATTTCGACCACGTAGGTGAATGGCTGGCCAACCAAAGACCGCTTTTACAATGCCTTTAGGAGTATGGATGTTTACTCTTTTTGATGGGGCACAAATATGGTCAGAGCCGCCATTGCGTACCACATAAATCAAACCCTCATCATTGATGTATTTGACCATCCAAGAGATCTCATCAGCATGTGCTTCAATCACAACCTTATAGTCAGATTCAGGATTGATGACCCCATAGGTTGTTCCATAATCATCCAAGCGAATCTCATCCACATAAGGTTTCAAATATTCACTCCACATTTGTTGTCCTCGCCACTCATGACTGGTCGGAGCAACATTGTTGATATACTTCTCAAAAAAGCCCAAAGCTTTTTTGTCCATTATATCTTTGGCTTTTTTCGTTTTTGCTTTTGCCATGTCCGCTTATTTATTTATCTATTTTATCAGTTATTTTTAGTGAACCTTCAATTTTTGATTTTCAAGACCACAAAGAAAAGAAATTATCTCATATCTCCTTAGTAAAT
This sequence comes from Chitinophagales bacterium, assembly GCA_020631035.1. Classification (GTDB taxonomy): domain Bacteria; phylum Bacteroidota; class Bacteroidia; order Chitinophagales; family UBA2359; genus JAHDGP01. The sequence goes on from JAHDIA010000189.1 coordinate 3,884, forward strand.
TTTGAAAAAAATCAGCCAATAAAAAAACCTACTGGAAATGCTTCCAGTAGGTTTTGTATATTTTTAACAATAATATATTCGTGTTTGTTATACTCCTTTGAGTTTGTTCTCCAATTGTTTGGCAAAGTCTGTTTGCTTGTTTTGTTTGGCAAACTCAATCATTACAGCTAGTATTTGTTTGTATTGGTCAGCAGTACCTTTCCAAGTTTGTCTGCCAGCTCCTGTCAAAGATTCAAAATAACTCAATTCTTCTATCAAATTGTCTGAAATCAAATCGGCAATTTGATTGCCTTTCTCGTGTGCCCCTGCTTGATAATACAACAAGGGGAGACGATAAGTAAACAAACCATAAGTGTTGTTGTGATTGGGCATTACCTCTTGACAACGATCCAATACTTCAATGGCTCTTTTATTGTCTCCTTCTTTGATGAGTTCTTCTGCCAAATGGGCAAAATTACTTCTAAAGTTAGAGGCCATTCTCGATACATCGGTACTCAAGTAGACCCCTTCTGTACCCATATTTCCAAAGGCAAATTTGTTCATCAAATTGTCATACATAATGTCTGTATCAACTCGACCATAGAAAGGAGAGTTACGGTTTTTCTCTTTGTTTTCTATGGGAACCAAACGATACGCAAGACCTTCCAATTGGAAGTATTTTTGAAGTCCCATATAACTGTCATTGGCAACAGAAACTGCAAAATAGAGAGGACGTTCCCAATTATTGGCAGCAATGATGTCCAAGACCATCAAATCGTTTTTCAGCAAGGTCTTCTTTTTCATTTTCCATTCCAAACGGTCTACGATTTTATCAGCATCCTTTTGTGCTACTGTTCCATTTGCCAATACTTTTTGTTTGTCTACAGATAAACTAAACATTTGAGTAGGGTAGTAGCTAAAGTTGTCATTGCCCGAAGCAGTTCGTCTTTGGTTTTTATTGTCCCCAATAAACTTCATAATCTCTCGTAGATTGATGTGTTTACCTTTGGGGGCAATGTTGGGGTTTTCGCTAAAGACCACCATATCTCTATTGGAACCTGAAATGGCTTCAGGAGCCAAAGTCATTGCTACAGCATCTGATTCGTTTACCATATTCCGTTTTTGATTGATGTACCAGTCAACCCCTAATAAGCTCAGGTTAACGACGTGTATGTCAGGACGAATTCCTTCGACCTCTTGGGCATACCAAAGCGGATACGTATCATTGTCACCTTGGGTAAAGATGATGGCATTGGGCGCACAGGAATTGAGATAATTGGCGGCAAAATCCCTAGCAGTATAGCGACCAGAACGATCGTGCTCGTCCCAGCCTTGGAAGCCCATCATTATAGGGACAATCAAACAAATGGCAAAGGCAGCAGCAACACCAGTTGTCCCCTTGAGGGCTTTGGCAAGCATACTGTAAATCGCCATCATACCCAGACCAATCCATATAGAGAAGGTCCAAAAAGAAGCCGCAAAAATGTAATCCCTTTCCCTGGGTTCAATAGGAGGAGAATTACCATAAACAGTCAGGGCAACACCAGTCATCAAGAACAACAACATCACGATGCCAAAACGTCGTTTGTCGTTTCTAAATTGAAAGACCAAACCCAACAAACCAATCAAGAATGGAATATAGAAAAAGGTGTTTCTGTAAGGGTGATCTTTCCAGTGAGCAGGCAAATTGCTCTGGCTGGCAATACGTGGATTTTCCAAGAAAGGAACCCCACTGATCCAGTTGCCATACTTCCGATCGACAGTACCTTGTTGATCGGTTTGACGACCCACAAAATTCCACATAAAATAGCGGATATACATATGATTGATTTGGTACTTAATAAAGAACCAAAGATTGTCGATTCCACTAGGCTTTTCTCCTTTTTTCAATCCCAACCAACGCTCATATAAACGGACATGATCTCTACTGTGAATACGAGGAAATAATTTTTTAGAGGATCTGCCAAACTCATAATCAAATTTGCGTCCAACAACTTCGTATTTCTCTTTTCCTTTTTTGTATCTATTACCATTGTAATTGACACCAGTAGGTTTGTCATTGTAATAATAACCAGTAATAAGTGGTCTTGAACCATATTGCTCTCTGTGTAGATAAGAGGCCAGTGTAACCAAATCTCTAGGGCTATTCATATCAATACTGGTTCCTGCATTGGAACGAATAGGAACCGTTGTAATGGTTGAAAAGCCAATCATAATAAAAGTAAATGCCAAAATCACATTGAACAAAACAGGCATATTGCGTTTTCTAGCAAAGAACAAACTGCCTACAATCAAGGCAATCAATCCCAATACCGAAACAATCAAACCAGTATTAAATGGCATTCCTAAAGTATTGACCATAAAGATTTCGACACCTGCCATCACATCAACAATACCTGTAATGACCACACTTAACATAGCCAACAAAATACCTACCGATATGGCTAAGGTAGCAATGATACCCTTAAAAGTAGGAGGGTCATAACGTTTAAAATAATAGGTCAATCCAAGTGCGGGAATGGTCAACATATTCAGCCAATGGACGAAGATGGAGCAGCCCATCAAAAAAGCAATGAACACCAACCAGCGGTCGGCATAGGGTTCGTGGGCAATACTTTCCCACTTACAAATCGCCCAAACGACCACAGCAGTAAACAAGAGCGATAAAGAATATACTTCTGCCTCAACCGCTGAAAACCAAACCGTATCTAAAAAGGTCCCCGTTAAAGCAGCAATGAGGCCTGCTCCTAACATCAACCAAATGCCCGTTTGGGTATAATTGGTATCGTTTCGATACAGTATTTTTCGAGCCATATAGGTCGTAATCCAAAACAGAAACATCATAGACAGCCCAGAGGCCAATGCCGACATAAAATTTACAGAAGCTGCAATCCATTCGGGTTTGCCCATCATTTGAGGAATGATGGTAAACATCCGAGCAATCATCAAGAACAAGGGCGCCCCAGGTGGGTGAACGACTTGTTGTTTGTAGGCAGCAGAAATGAACTCCCCACAATCCCATAAACTCGCTGTAGATTCCATCGTCATGGTATAAACCAATGTGGCAAAAATGCCAATGACAATACCAATTATTGTATTAAGCCTTTTAAACTGTTTCATGTTTAGAATTTAATCCACACAAAAATAAGAAAATTAACTACAAATTACGCTTACAAAAGAAAGCCATTTAAAAACAACACTTGATGTTTTTATCAATATTTAATCGCTCTTAACCCAATTTAACGGTGAAAGCTTGGTCTTATTAGCTTTTCTTTAAGATATAGATTACAGAACTGCACTTTTGAGCATTGCTCATTGCTTTGAGCAGAGACACTCCGCCAGTCCAAACCCCACCCAACAAATTGCCCTTGCCATTTTTGTACTTTTCACTCAACATTGACACATAAAAGGCATCAAAGGGCATAATGTGTTCGCCCAACAACTCAAATCCAAAACGCTCTGCCAGTAATTGCATATTGTTTGGCGCAAAATGGTACAAATGCCTTGGAACATCCCAAGCTGCCCAGGCTGCTCCATATTTATTGGCATCGTGACTGTCCCAGTTCGGAACGGCAATTACCAAATGGGCTTGGGGTTTCAAAATGGAGTGTATTTGCTCCATATAAGCATCCAACTCGTGTACATGTTCCAAAACATGCCACATACTCACAACATCAAAAGCTGTTTTGGGCAAATCAAACAAGGCATCATTGTCCGACACCTGTAAACCAAATTTGTCAATTGCATATTGTCTAGTCTTGTCGTCTACCTCTATTCCTTGAACTTGCCAGCCAGCTCCTTTCATTGTATCCAAAAAATAGCCCGTTCCACAACCAATGTCCAAAAGTGATTTTTCGCCATTTTTTGCATACTTTTCGACCAATTGTTTTTTCGACTTTAGCATATAATTGCGTGCCATATGGTACAAACGATTGACTACACCCTCTTTGGTATCACTATGCGAAATGTACTCCTCAGATTGGTAATAAGGGCCAATACTGCCCTCATCGGGTATGTTTTGGGTAAACTTAAACTGACATTTTTGGCATGCATACACCTCGAAGTTCTCCTGACTCACCGTATAATCTTTGGCGGTCAAAAAATATTCGATTTGCTCACTCAAGCAAACAGGACAAGACGAACGTACAATTGTTGACATTTTGCAAAGATAAATGAATTTTAAAGGTGTCACCTGAATTTTAGGGGAGAATTTTAAAGGTGTCACCTCTATTTAATTACAAATTTTCTTTTTGAACAGGAATTTTAGAGGTGATACCTTTTCTTATCTTGAGTTTATCAATGGATGGGGCAAGGTCATTGGCTTATGGCTACGTTATGGTCAGGTTAGCCAACGCATGTTTTTCCCTTCGTACAAGTGTGCATCCATCCGCTCATCCTACGCTTCTTTAGGGGATGGGATGCTTATTTTTAGAAGCCAAGGGACGTAGCGGTGGCAAAAACCCTGAATACGAAGGAGTAGGGGCGTACCCTTGCGGTCGCCCACCCTTGCGAACCTACGCCCGATTGCAGTGGATACCCCCGTTGTTTGGTTAGACCTTCCAGATTTTTAAAATCTGGAAGGTCTCCAAACCAACGGGAGTAGAAACGGAAAGCGGGGAGACACTTTGCAAACGAAGTACGAAACTTTCCGTACAAATCCCTTTAAACTTTTTATCTTTGAAAAGTCTAGTAATAGTGGCATAACAGATGCGTGATGATACCAACTCAACTAATGTGGGAAACTTTTTTGACAAATACAATATTTATAACTATATAACTTTATTCACAAAAAAAAATACACATGAACCTGAAGAACATTATCTGTCTAATTTGTTTGTGCTTTGCTTTTTCGAGTGTCCAAGCACAAGAGGTTGACGAAATCCTCAAAAACTACTTTGAAAGTATGGGCGGCTTGGAAAAAATCAAAGAGATGAAATCCACTAAAATGGAAGGTATTATGTCTATGGGCCCTATGGAATTTCCTGGTGTCATTACTGCAATGGAACCCAATTTGCAAAGAGTAGATGTAAATGTACAGGGTAAGGAAATTGTACAAGCCTATGATGGTGAAACTGCTTGGATGGTCAATCCTTTCCAAGGAGGCGAAGCAGCACAAAAAATGCCCGAAGAAATGGCAGAGGAAATGGTCAATGATGAGTTCCAAGATTCTTTTATTGATTACAAAGACAAAGGACATAAGGTTGAGTTGCTTGGAAGAGAGGAAGTAGAGGGAGCAGAGACCTACAAAATTAAGTTGACCAAGAAAAATGGCGATATAGAATATTACTATTTTGATACAGAATATTACATACCTATTATGACCAAGTCTACAGTCAAATCTGGACCTGGTAAAGGACAAGAGGTTGAAACTTATTTGAGTGATTACCAAGAAGTAGATGGTATTATGATGCCATTTTACATAGAGACCAAAACTGGTGGTGAAACGATGCAAAAAATCACGATCAAAGAAGTCGTATTGAATCCTGAAATCGAAGAAGGGTTCTTTGATTTCCCAGCTGCTTCAGAGGAAGATAAAGAAGAAATGAAAGGAGAAAAGGCAGAAGAGCCTGAAGTTGAGCCATCTGCACCAGAGACGCCCAAGGCAGGAGAAGCTAAACCAGCCTCTCAACCAACATCTCAGCCTAAATCTAAAGGTGGAGATAATAGATAAATAGGTTCATAGTTATCAGTCAATGGTCCATAGACTTCTTTTATATTATGGTTCTTTGACATTAAGTGTGGTGAATGTGACAAGCAAAAAATGTAGGGAGCGTCCCGATTGTATCGGGAAAGCCTTTGCTTGTAACTATTCACTTTTTCACACTTAATACACTGTAAATTAAATAAATTGATGTTTTTGGGCAATGAATTTTTGTTC
>JAHDIA010000190.1:0-1419 GCA_020631035.1 Chitinophagales bacterium
GTGCCCCAAAGTAAGGGCATCCCTTGTGGGTGCCCCAAAGTAAGGGCATCCCTTGCGGTTACCCCAAAGTAAGGGCATCCCTTGTGGGTGCCCCAAAGTGTAAGGGCATCCCTTGTGGGTGCCCCTCAAAAAACAAACAAATGAACAAAAACACCAAAATACAACTAAACAACGGAAAGGAAATGAACGCCTTTGGATTAGGCGTCTACCTCAGCAAAGAAGGCGACGAATGCATAAACGCCGTCAATTGGGCACTACAAGAAGGCTACCGACTCATTGATTCAGCAGCTTTGTACGAAAACGAAGCAAGCGTAGGACAGGTCGTCAAAGAAAGCGGAATTGACAGAGCCGACATTTTTGTCACCACTAAACTGTGGAACAGCGACCACGGTTACGACAATACCTTGAGAGCTTTTGACCAAAGTATGGAACAGCTCAATCTAGACTATGTCGATTTATACCTAGTACACTATCCAGTAGAAGGCAAACGTTTGGACACTTGGAAAGCAATGGAACGCATAGCCGAGGACGGACGTTGTCGCAGCATAGGAGTCAGCAATTATATGAGCTGGCATCTAAACGAACTATTGGCAAATTGCAACATTCCCCCAGCAGTCAACCAAGTTGAAATGCATCCCTATTGCTTTGGTGCAGAACGCAAAAAGACCGTTGAATTGTGTAGAGAACAAAAGATCATCATACAAGCCTATTCCCCCTTGGTCAGGGCAAAAAAAATGGACGATCCACCATTGTTGAGTCTAGCAGAAAAATATGGCAAAACACCCGCACAAATATTGGTGCGTTGGGCATTGCAAGAAGGATTTTCAGTCATTCCCAAATCGAGCAAAGAACACCGCATCAAAGAAAATGGAGAAGTATTTGATTTTGAAATCACCACCGAAGATATGGAACAGATACGCAATTTGAACGAAAACAAAATAGTGTGTTGGGACCCAACTCAAACTCCATAACAGTATGCTCCCCATACTTTATCAAGACGAAAACCTAGTAGCCATCAACAAACCCTGTGGTTTATTGGTACACCGCAGCCGCATTGCCGCCGAAGAAAAAACAGAATTTGCCCTACAGAAATTACGCAACCAAATAGGACAAAAGGTATATCCAGTCCACCGACTAGACCGTCCAACCTCAGGTGTTTTGGTTTTTGCTTTGAGCAAAGAAGCTGCCTCTATTTTGGGCAAGGCATTTGACAACAAACAAGTGAACAAAACCTATTTGGCTGTAGTAAGAGGTTATGCGAAAGAAAGCGAAACCATAAATTATCCATTGAACAAATGGGAATCCAAAGATACTACAACATTACAAGAAGCCATTACACATTACAAACGACTGGCAACTGTTGAGATACCCATAGCAGTGAGTAGATATCCAACTGCTCGGTATTCACTTTTGAGCATC
>JAHDIA010000190.1:1429-9740 GCA_020631035.1 Chitinophagales bacterium
AAACCTACTACGGGGCGCACTCATCAAATACGCAGACATATGGCGCACATACGCCATTACATAATTGGAGACAAGCGACATGGGGAGCGGCACCACAACCGAATGTTCAAAGAACACTTGGAATTGCCCAATATGTTCTTACACGCATTAGAACTATCATTTATACATCCATTTTTTGAAAAAAAAATGAATATAAATGCCCCAATTTCAGACAATTGGCTCGAATTATTGAAACGCTTTGGATGGATGCACGTATTTTAACTGAGGATTGTTGGGGAAATGACTAGCAAAGCGCAAATTTTTATTTAATTTTGTTGCCTCTCTGGAAAATTAATTAACACTCGCAAACCCTAGAAACCCGTCCTACGCAAGCACAGGCAATTTATACTAATTTATAACATTACATTTTTTTACAATGAGTGCTAGACTATTGAAGGCATTGTTTGTATTGAGCCTATTGTTGATAAATGGGCAAAACCTACTAAAAGCAGAAGAGAGCAAAACCGATAAACTCATCAATGAATACATTGAAAGGTATGAGGCTTTGGCAATGGAAGAAAAGGAACGAACTGGAGTCCCTGCCAGTATTAAATTGGCACAGGGCTTACTCGAATCTCGTTATGGAACTAGTAATTTAGCAGTTTCCGCCAACAACCATTTTGGCATCAAATGCAAAAAAGAGTGGACAGGCGAAAAAGTGCTGGCAGATGACGACGCTCCTAACGAGTGCTTTAGAAAATATCCATCAGCTAGAGATTCTTACAAAGACCATAGTGTATTTTTGAAAAAACATCGTTTAAATTTCTACGATCACCTTTTTGAAATAGATACTAGAGATTACAAAGCTTGGGCTGTAGGTTTACAACACGCAGGATACTCAACTACCAATTATTATGGACGAAGTCTAATTTACATCATCGAAAAGTTCAAATTGTACGAATTAGATGGTTCAGATTTGGGGTGGACAACTCCAACAGCAACTGGCGAATGTTTGTCTGACAAAGCACGGGAAGTATTGGATATTAAATTGGCTGCTGGAAAATCATCCAAAACTGCCAGAGCAAATACAAGTAGTGGAGCCAGTCGCATAGGAAATACCACTCGTTCAAGTAACAAATCCGCAATCAAATTGCCAGGCGTCAAAGTTCATATGGTCAGAGAACGAGACAATATGGAGAAAATCGCCCAATTTTATGCATTGGATCTTGAACTACTCTACCAACTCAACAAAATGTCTTTTGGATCTCAACCAGCTGTTGGTGAACGAATTTACTTGAACTCCGAAGCGAAAAATCCCCCCCAATTAAAGACCATTAAATACGATAAGAAATAGATACAAAATAGCATATAACATTTTTGAAGGCATTGTGAAAAGCGAAAATGTCATATTTGAAATTGTATTGATAATTAGAAGGATTAGGACGGAACGCTAGTGGCTTCGACCGATGGTGACTCCCCGCTTTCCATTGCTATGGCGGCATTAAGCAATATTTTCGATTCCCCGTACAGACAAGGCATGCCTTGTCTCCACACACCACTAAGCCCGTACAGTCCGCTACGAATGGATGCCGCCATATCCATTACAATCGGGCGTATTTGGCATGCTAAGTGCTTCGTCGCCGATGGTTCGACACTTCGATTTAGCCATAGCTAAATGAGTATTTTTGTAACGAAAGCCCTAGCCAAAAAGACGAGGTCGCAGACCAGCAAGAGGTTTTCAGACAGGTTCTAAGCCATACAAACCTTGCACGAAAGGTCGCAAAACAAAAGCCCTTTCTACTGACACAGACCTACTTACACCAAAGAAAATCACCACACATACTTGAATCTTTCCCACATCTTTTTTATTTTTATACCTTGAAGTGGCAAAATGAAGGCCCAAGCAATTACTGCAAGCAGACTTAAATATGGAAAAATACACAATTTACTCCCTAAAATGGGTACTAGGTATAGCTATATGCTTCTGCATCTTGGCTCAAAAAGACCTCCAAGCACAAGTACCCAATGAAATCGCCATAGAATACATTAGCCAATACAAAGATTATGCAGTAGAAGAGATGCGACGAACAGGCATTCCAGCCAGTATCACACTCGCTCAAGCCTTGCATGAGTCCAATTATGGACGAAGTCGCCTAGCTGTACTTGCCAACAACCATTTTGGGCTAAAATGCCATAGGAGTTGGAAAGGCAAAACCATTCTTCACGACGACGACGCACTCAACGAATGCTTCCGTAAATTCGATGATCCCTATGATTCTTTTGTAGATCATTCTAAATGTTTAGAGAAAAAAAGATACCGTTTCTTGTTCGACTTGGACAAATACGATTACGAAGCATGGGCACATGGACTCAAAAAAGCAGGTTATGCAACCGATCCTTACTATGGATACAAACTTATCAACATCATCGAACGCTACTCTTTGTATGTATACGATTTGATGGAGTACATCTCTCCCGATCAATTGCACATCCACCAAGAAGTTTATGTAGAACCAGCAGTACGCTACGAATGGGTTGCATTGAGTAGCAAAGAAATGTACCACATACCTGCTAAGAAATTGGAAAAAGGACTGCCTATTGATACCAAAATTGGTAAATTGCCTTATCAAGAACCCATCAAAATCAACAAAAGAAAAGGCTTAAAGTATTCTATTGCTGTATGGCCTGTACAAATATCCGAAACCTATAATATTTCATTGGAAGAGTTGATGGCACTCAATGATATGCCACACAATGATCCCATTCCAGCTTTTACCAACATTTATTTAGAAGAGCGAAGAAGTAGGGCAGAGTTTGGCTTTGAATACCACGAGGTTAAAGTGGGGGAGAGTATGAGAGAAATAGCCTTAGCATATGGTGTCAATATGGAAAGTCTATACAAACTCAATCGTATAAAAGAAGGAGTGCAGATTGTCCCAGGTGAAGTCTTACATTTAAGAAAAGCTGCTCCTTATGCTCCTAGAGTTTATACACCACATCAAAAAGATCAGTTAGAGCCTGTTCAACCTGTTGCGCCAGAAGACCGCTTGTATTTTGTAAATGACAATAGTTTGAAAAATTTCTTTGAAGAAGAAGAAAATAAAAGCCAAAACGCACCTGTCAAACAGACAAGTATGGTGGAGGTCAAAGATGCTTTTTATAGCAAAGCGGCTCCTATAAAAGGAAGTGCTGTATACAACTCAAGCACTATAGACAAAGTTGAACCTTCGCCGACAACAACGGCTGATCCTATCAAGCGAACAACAAAAAAAGCTGATACCACTTATCCAGCCAATAAAACACTCAATACAGTTGCGACTGGTTCTATAAACAGTTCAAGCAACAAACGCATAATCTATACGGCAACTACTCCAGAAAACATTGGAGATAAGGTCATTTTTGTCGAATCTAAGCCAGTAGTAGAAAAAAGCTCCACATATATAAACACCAATACAACTTACACCAATACCATTAAGTCTGCACCTAGTAGTACCACAAATATAAATACTACTACAGATACGCCCACTACAACAAATACCATCACAACTGCTCCTCATACAAACAGCAACTACCATGCAGTAGCCAAAAAACCAGAGAGTAGCAAACAATTCCACATTGTGCAAAAAGGAGAGAATCTGTATCGGATTTCACTCAAATACAAAGTGTCTGTAGACGAAATAAAGCGTCTAAATAAGTTAGATTCCAATATTATATACACTGGTACCAATCTTAGAATTAAATAATTGGACAACTTTTTTAGAGAAAAATATAAGAAATTTACTTAGACAAGCTTTTGTTTATAATAGTTTGAAAATCAAAAAGTTAATTTGACATTTTTTTGTTGAATTAGCTTTTTTTTTACCAAGTATTACATTCAATATCCCACCTTATACCAAATTTGGCATAGCTGTTGTTTTTAATTAGGCATCCAAGCTGATTAAATAAATTCATTTTAAAAACTAATTACAGTTATGCGCCAAACAACGACCCGAAATGCAATTGCATTATTGAGTTTTATTTTTTGCTTTGCATTTGCTCAACCCCTTCAAGCTATAGAAACAAACGGGGTCAACGATATTAAAACAGAAACACAAGAAGAAATCCTAATCTTTGGCTCTATAGAAGATTATATAGAGAATTACAAAGATATGGCTATTAGCGAGATGCACAGAGCTAAGATTCCTGCTAGTATTAAATTGGCCCAAGGAATCATTGAATCCAACTTTGGAAACAGTTACCTGGCTCGTAGTGGCAACAACCATTTTGGTATCAAATGCCACAAGAGTTGGACAGGAAAAGCAGTATTTAGAGACGACGATGCCAAGAATGAATGCTTTAGAAGCTATCCAAGCGATTATGATTCTTATGTCGATCATTCCAAATTTCTGTCAAGATCTAGATACGACGATTTGTTTAGACTTGACATATCAGATTACAAAGGTTGGGCAAAAGGATTGCTCAAGGCAGGCTATGCAACCAATCCCAAATACAGTGAACAAATCATTAGAATTGTAGAACAATATGAATTGTATCGCTACGATATAGATGCAGATATGGTCGCAAGCAATTCCAAAAGTATTTTGGGACGTTCTGCAAAATCCAATACAACTAAGACCAAAACTCCCAAGTTAAGTAGTCACAAGAAAATGTCTGATGACAGTATTGAATATGTCTCTAGCAAAAAACTAAAAAGAAGCGAAGTCTTTTATTACAATCGTTTAAAAACAGTTGTTATCAATACTCCTGCGACTCCCACACAAATTGCCCAAACTTACGACATTAGTTTGTATCGACTGTGTAAGTACAATGGGTTCAAAGAAAACCAATTGGTACCAGCAAACACCAAAATCTACTTACAAGCCAAACGCAATAAAGGTCCCAAACACGTAGAGAAACACGTTGTGAAAATTGGCGAAACAATGACCGATATTTCACAGCATTACGGAATAAAAGAAGACAAACTGTACAACCGTAATTTGCTCAACAAAGGTATGCAACCTGCTCCAGGCGAAATAGTTTACTTGAGAAAAGACGCACCTCGTCCTCCAAAGTTAATGAGTGACTATCAAATGGAACAGACCAATCAAGCACAACGTTCTCGTAGCAAAGAATTGGACAAATCAAGCAAAGAGCAAAGCCGCAAAATACCCAACAAAACAGAAACGACATATACCACCACTACTAACACTACTACTACTACAAAATCTCAAATTCCAACTGAATTACGCAAAGGCGTGAATGAAAGCATTGAGAAAACAGAAACGACGACTTATAAGCAAAAAACTCCAATGCCAAGCAAGGCAGACAGAGTCATACCGAATGAACGTAGTACTAGCACAACTAGAACTTACGAATCACCCTCGACAACAACGACTGCCACATCAAGTTCCACCTATTTTGATGAGGCGAAGACTACAAGAACAAAAACATACGAAAAACCTGCAAGACCAAATACTAGCTCAGGTTCAACTTATTTTGACAATGCCAGTACGACCATACTGGACAGGGGCAATGCCGCAACCAAAACGACTAAAACATATACAGCTGAGAGCAGCACCACTACTGCATCGCCAAAAGTAGTACGCACAGCTTCTGAAATAAACACTAATACCACTACTAAGTACAACACTAGCACTACTAAGCATTCTATAACAGAGCCAAGCAGTTCTACACACAATACCTACACCATACAACCCAAAGACACGCTCTATTCTCTGAGCAAAAAATTTGGGACAACTGTAGAAAAGTTAAAAGAACTAAATGGCTTAACATCTAATGACATCAAGATAGGTCAAAAATTGCAAGTTCCTATCAACTAACTTCTCATAGTCAGCATAACTTTGGATTTACATTAATTGGCGAAAATAAATCCCTCTGTTATTTGGCCGCTTGATGCGCATTAAACAATGCCGCTTTCTAATTCAATTGGAAAGCGGCTTTTTATTTTGTACTTAAAACCTAAACTTAACGTACTTGATCTTCAAACCATTCGACAAATGCATTTTTTCATACTTGGTTTGAATCGACAACAACGGCTCTTCATATCCCGTGCCATAAATATCAGCATTATGATAAAGCAATTCTGCTTTATTTTCTGCAATCATCTCCAAGGTAAATTCATACAAAGGTGTACTATCTGTTTTTAAATGTACGATGCCGCCTTCCTTTAATATATTTTTATACATCTGCAAAAAACGACTATAGGTCAAACGACGCTTCATACGACGATCACTCAAAAAAGGATCAGGAAAAGTAATCCAAATTTCATTGATTTCTTTTGGAGCGAATAAGTTTTCGAGTTCTTCAATACGGCTACGAACAAAAGCAACATTAGACATATTGTGCTCAAGAGCATAAGAAGCACCATTCCATATGCGATTGCCCTTAATGTCAATCCCAATAAAATTGCTATCAGGTTTTTGCCCCGCCATCCCTATGGTATATTCCCCATTTCCACACGCCAGTTCCAATACAATTGGATGCTCATTGCCAAATGCTAGTTCATTCCATTTATCTGCCAATTGTACTTTCTCGCCTTTGTGATTGACCAATTCTTTGGCAGGAAAAGGGCCCATATTTTGATAAACATTGGGATAAGTCGCCAAATCAGCAAACTTTTTTAGTTTATTCTTTCCCACAATTAAAGTGTTTGGTTTTTGTAATCAATACTGCAAAATTAAAAAGTTGTTTTTGTATTAAATATACTTTTTAATAATTTTTATTGGAGCAAGTGTTTGGGAGCTTCGTCGCTACTTGTTTGCCCGCTATCCGCTTTTACAAGGTAACCGCTACTATCGGGGCTAGCTTAAAAGGTCTCCCCCTCTGAACCTCCGCAGCTTTAAGTGTTGCTCAAGTTTGCAACTTGAGTAGGGGAAATGGGAAACAGAACTCATTAGGCAAGGAATTTTGAGTTTTTATTTTTCAATTTTAAATTAGCGCAAAAGCGCAGGACGAAGCGGACAGATGAACTTTGGTGCAAGGAGTAAAGCACGCACCCGCCTGCCCCATACTTGATAGGGGGATAACCAGAGAGAACGTAGCCTAGCACCACTGGCATTGCCCCATAAAAAAAACCACTGCCCAAAAGGACAGTGGTTTTTCAATAGACTTATTTAGGTCTACTATATCTTACGATAATTGGCTTACTTTCTACCAACGATTGGTAAAGAAGGCAATTTTGTAATGTCAAAAGTAGTGTTAAAGCTGAGACCAAATACCCATCTTTGTTGTAGGAATGTAGCCTCATCAAAACTTTTGCTCAAAACACTGTTTTCATCAGCAATTAAATCTTTAATAGCTTGGGCAGCCCCATCTGCATATATTAAATCTCCATCAGCATTTTCATTTACATAGTAAATAGGAGTGCCATCAGGATTGGTAGCATAGACAGTATTCTTAGCAAACTGTTCTGTAATACGACCTTTGGTTTCTGATTTATAGTATTTTAAGCCATAGTGGAAAGATAAAGCCATGTATTTATTTAATTTCCAGCTTAAATCATTTAACCAAGTAAGTGAGATATTTCCAGGATCAGAGTAAGGAACAAAAATATTTAAGTTTGTAATCCAAACCAAGTCTCTCCACAAATCTCTTTTGTAGTCAGCCAATAATTTAGCACCGAATGCACCACGAACGTCCTTGTCTAAATCAGCAAGATCGCCATCACTCCATTCTGTAAAACCTAGTTTTTTAGCATCTGTTCTTACCCATAGTCCTGTAAAAGAAAGAGGGTGGAATACCAAGGTGAAATCTGCATTGGGTTTGTAGGTGATACCAGCACCCAAAGATACAGTTGCAGGATCAAAGAAGTCAACTAAAGTTGTTTGTGCATCTCCCATAACAGATACTGCTAGAACATCTGTTAATTTATACCCAAACAATGAGTTTAAATACACAAAATCGTTACGAGTCCAAGGGTTCAATGGATCATCCTCAAATAGTCCCAATTCTCCACCCGATACAGTAGATCTTAAATAGCCTAATTTAATGTTGGCAAGGTTATTCCAGAAATACTTTTCTTGATTGTTATTAGCATAAAGTCCTAGGTTACCAACAATCGTAGCGGTGTTGTTTTCACCACCTGAAATCCAATCTTTGAATCCAGTGACGTTAAAGATAACATCACCAGCTCCTCCCATTTTCCAACCAATTACATTGAAATTCTTGATTCTTTGCTCTAATTCCAGTTTTTTCTTGTCTAGTTCAGTCAATTCCAAATCGACCTTCTCTAGCTCTGTTTGTAAATCTTGTAGTGAATTTTGGGCACTCAATGAGAATCCTCCCACTAAAAGTGCCGCTAAAAAAATGAATAATTTGTTCGACATAATGACTC
>JAHDIA010000849.1 GCA_020631035.1 Chitinophagales bacterium
CGCTCCATCAAAACCCAATTCCTCTTTGATGTATTTACATTTGTCAGGACCGCCTGCAATGCCTACGACTGTACAACCTTTGAGCTTCGCAATTTGTCCAACCACACTGCCAACAGCACCAGCCGCACCCGATACCAAAACGACTTCCCCTTCTTTGATTTCGCCTACATCCAAAATACCAAAATAAGCCGTCAAGCCTGGCATTCCCAGTGTACTCAAAAAGGTAGGCAAGGGTGCAATTTCTGGAAAGACTTTGTGCCAGCCTGTATTGCTTTGTCCAACAGCATAATCTTGTACCCCACCCCAACCAGATAGGAATTCTCCAACTTTGTACTCTTCATTTTTGGATTCAATGACTTCGCCAATCGAACCCGCACGCATCACATCGCCAATGGGAATTGGTGGAATGTAAGACTTCATATCATTCATCCAACCACGCATCGCTGGGTCCAAAGAAATGTAGGTTTGTTTGACCAAAAATTCGCCCTCTTTGATTTCGGGCATAACAGTTTCTTGAAGTGTCCAAGTATCTTTTTCAGGTAATCCAACTGGACGTTTGGCAAGTATTAATTGACGGTTCATATTTGGTGTTTTTAATTTCGTGTGAAGATAAGAAATAATATTATTTTGCTTATTGGCGTTCCCAATTTATCTAAGACACATTTTAACTTTTCATCTATAAGCCTTTTCAGTTTAACTTAGTCTTATCTACAATAAACCAAACGACAACAATGATGCAATTGAGTAATTTATGGTCTTTACGGCTTGGATTTTCTGCTCGGCAAAGCAAAAAGATCGAGCGGCAAGGTTTCGAGCAGTTTCTAAAAAAATCTTTTGCCACCTCACCCGACACGCCTGAGTCGCACTTTCTGTTGGAAGCTCCACTTACCAAAGACAATGTAAAAGACTTGTTCAAAAGTCGCCGTTCTATGTCCAAAGAGGATAAAAAAACAAACAAAGAAAGAGCCATCAAAAACTTTAAAAGCTTTCAGAGATGGTGGATTGAACGAATGCAAAATGCCGACTATCCACTCCGAGAAAAAATGCTTTGTTTTTGGCACAATCATTTTGTAGCAACAGTCAAAAAAGTCAAAATGCCTTATTGGGTTTACCAACACAATGCCCTCTTGCGCCAACACGCTTTTGGTAATTTTAGAGAATTGACCAGGGCTGTTGTCAATAGCAATGCAATGGTCAGTTATTTAGACAACAACAAAAATAAGAAGGATAGCATTAATGAAAATTTGAGTAGAGAATTGCTCGAATTGTTTACTTTAGGCATTGGCAATTATACCGAAAAAGACATCAAAGAAGGGGCAAAAGCTTTGGCTGGCTTGAGCTTTGGAGAAGAAACCGCTGTCTATAGAAGACCTAGAGAAAACAACGAAGTCAAAACCTATCTTGGACAAAAAGGCAACTTCAAAGCTGACGATTTAATTGACATCATTTTTGAGCAACCTAGTGCGCCTTATCTCATTACCCGTAAAATATTACAGTGGTTTATTTACGACAATCCACCTAAAAGCTTGGTACTAAAATATGGAGATTATTTGCGAAAAGT
>JAHDIA010000191.1:0-3376 GCA_020631035.1 Chitinophagales bacterium
GAGAGTTTTTCTAGAATCAATTGAGAGACGTGGCCACCACCATTGTAACGTACATCTACAATCAAAGCACCTCGACGTGCTTCGGTATCATAGTAACGGTGGAATTCTGAATAACCTTCGGCGACCATATTGGGAATGTGTACATAGCCCACTTTGCCATCGGTTTTTTTATGAACATAGGCACGATTTTTTTCAACCCATTCTCTATAGCGTAATTTTTGTTCGCTATGCAAGGTTTGTACCCTTAGTATTTTTTCTTTGCGACCACTTTTGACAGTGAGCATTACCTCATTGCCCGCTTGATTGAGCAATAATTTGTAGGGAGAAACACTCGCACTCAAAGGTGTTTGATTGATGGCAACAATGATGTCTCCTTCTTTTACATTGATACCTGGGCGGTAAAGCGGAGAGGCATATTGAGGATGCCAATTGTCTCCGTGGGGAATATGGGTGATTTTGTAGCCTCCCGTTTTTTTGTCAAATTCAAAATTACAGCCCAATAGCCCAATGCCATAGTGTGGGCTTTGTTTGTAATCTCCGCCAACTTCATAAGCGTGAGAAGTGCCCAATTCGCCTTGCATTTCCCAAGCCAATACGGAAAGTTCAGAACGAGTACCCACTCGGTCTACCAATGGACGATAGCGTTTGTAAACTTTTTTCCAATCTACCCCAGACATATCTTCTACCCAGAAATGCTCTTTTTGCAAACGCCACATTTCATCAAATATTTGTACCCATTCTTTGGCAGGCGTGACAGATACTTTGATGTGTGACAAATCAATCCAACCTGTTTTACGACTAGGTGTTTTGTCCCTATTCAATTTAGAATTTTTGTACAAACTAATCACCCTCAAACGTCGACCAGCAGTATACACCAATGTACCAGAACTAGATGAAACTTTAAAGTTACTGACTCCTGGAGTGATGATATTTTCCTCTGCTTTTGTCAAATCCCAAGCTTTTAAAACACCATCGGGTTCTATATCGGTATTGTAAAAATCATTGGTCAAAGCCCCCTTGATGGGTCTACTCAGGGTAATGATACATTCGTTTGTGGCACAAATGTCTTCGTATTTGCCCTCACCTACAGGCATTTCTACGATTCGTTTGTGAATGTCTTCAAAATCGACTTTTACAGGATTGATTTTTTCTTTTTTGTTTCTCTGGTCAAATTTGGAGAAGTTAAAAGGCTCTTCTTCACCTGGGGTCAATGGTTTGGGCAAAAATGGATTGCTGGCTTCTTTGTTGAGCACCACACAAAAAGGTTTGGTTGTTTGTGGGAAGTTCAAATCAAAGTAAACAGAATCATAAATGGGATTGAAAATACGATCGGATAAGAAATACAAATAATTGCCACAAGGAGAAAAACAGGGATTGTGGTCCCTAAATTGATTTTCTGTTATGACAGTCGATTTTTTACTTTTGATAGAATACAAAGAAATATTGCCTGTATGGTCTTCATTGAATTTGCCATAGGCGATCCACTGACTGTCTTTGGACCAATTGTAACCGTGAATGAACAAATTAGCAGACCGATCAATGACAGACATTTTGCCCTTTTTTAAATCAACCAAAACCAACTCGGCTCTATGGTTGCTGATGGCAGCATATTGGTCATTGGGCGAAATTTTGATGTTGGTCGCCCTACCAAAATCTAATTTTTTAAGAACTTTGGTTTTATTTTTGAGCTTGTCGTGAATTTCGATTTGTTCTTTGCCGCCTTCGTCGCTTATTAATACAAAAGTATCGCCACTGTGCATATAACGTGTCAAACGCTGACGGACTCCATCTGTAGAAGGCAAGGCATAAACGATTTTTTCCCAATTGGCAGTCTCAAAGGATTTACCCCTAGAATTGAGGAGCAAACTATGACCCTTGGGATGAATGTCGTAGCCTTGCAAGTACTGACTAACATTGACAAATTTGCTTTGGTGTTGTACTCTGGGACTGTGGTATTCAACATCAATCATAGCACTTTCATTGCTGGCAATATCCAATTTGTATAAATCAGCTCCTGCGGTATAGACGATCGTTTGTCCATCAGTCGTGGCATCTTTGCAAAAGAAATCGGTGTGTTTGGTATGTTTTTGTAAATCATTTCCATCGGGTTTGATGGAAAATATATTGCCAATGCCTTCGTGGTCCGAAATAAAATAAATCCGTTCTCCGATCCACATTGGGCTGGCATAATTGCCATTGACGCCTTCCCATTCTTTGTATTTGCCCTTGCCGCCTTTGTCGATCCACAGTACACCCGAAGTTCCGCCTCTATAGCGTTTCCAACGTTCAATGCCGACTGTATTTCGGCCAATAACTGAACGATTGCGACTTCCATAAGAAAGATGTCTACCATGTCCCAAGTTTAACTTTTCAGGTATGCCACCATCTTTGTGTATTTGGTACAAGCTGCTGTGCTTCAAAAAAGGTTCTTGATAACTAGAAGAATAATATATGTAATTGCCATCTTTGGACCAAGCAGCAATATTGCCACGGAACATAGAGGAATAGGTGAGCCTTTCAGGTATGCCACCTACTGCAGGCATTTTATAAATTTCTAGATTCCCATCATCTTTGCCCATAAAAGAAATCCATTTTCCATCGGGCGAAAAATGTGGATAAGTTATAATATTGAGATTGGCTGTCAGTCTCTCTGCTTTTCCACCATTGAGTGGCACTTTCCATAAATCATCTTCACTTACAAATACAACTTGATCCTGGTATACTGAGGGGTAGCGATAATAACCGTTTTGCATTGAATACGTGTGTTTTGGGTTAGAATAAATTCCTTTTTGTCAGAAAAAACACAAATATAAGACATCTAAACCAATGTGTGCCAGAATGTGGTGCTTTTCTGAGAATCAATTCCTGCCAATATGTATATTTTAAAGAAATAAAATGTATTTTTTTTGATTGGGACGGAATGCTTGGGACTCCGTTTGCATGTTGTCTCCCTGCTATTCGCTGCTATGGCGGTATTGGGGAAATATTGCGATTCACTGCCACGCCAGTACAGACGTTGCATGCAACGTCTGTACGTGCCATTACATACCACATACACACCAATACGCTTGGAAATACCGCCATATTCACTACTATCAGGCGTATGGGGCAGGCTTGGGTCCTTCGTCGGCTCTGGATATTTCTAAATGCCAACAAAGCAATCAATCTACCAACATATCTTGTTCTTCGGGAGGCAATTTTTTAGATTTTTCGTGGGGAGTAGAATCAGAGCTTGAACAAGGGTCGCAACAATCACAAAGATTACAACTAGGTTCGCAACACTCGGCACAACCTTCGCCACCTTCGCATCCACATCCATCACAACTACAGCATCCTTCACAACCAGCCCCACATCCTTCACAACAGCAACTACAGC
>JAHDIA010000191.1:3386-8029 GCA_020631035.1 Chitinophagales bacterium
ATTTTTCGTGGGGAGTAGAATCAGAGCTTGAACAAGGGTCGCAACAATCACAAACATTACAACTAGGTTCGCAACACTCACCACCTTCACAACCAGAACATCCATCACAATTACTACATCCTTCACAACCAGTCCCACATCCTTCACAACAGCAACTACAGCAGCCATCACAATCGGCATATTCTGTGACCCATTCTTGATTGGCGACTTGGTCGTTTTCTTTGACAATTCTAGGCGTATTTCGCTTGATTTTGCCTTGCATTTGTAGGAGGCTCTTACGGGTGATATTGGCAAATTGTGGGTCCGTTTCTTCTTTCAATCGCTCTAAGACTTGCTTCTTTTCTTGGTAGAAAGAGCGAAGCAATAAGTGATATTCTCGATAAAAAGAGCTTTGATTGAGTTTGGTATAATGAATGATGGGATTGTATTGTCCTTGGTCCAAGTCTTCCTCAAAATCTATCAAATGATCGGCTATGTTGATGATTCGCCCCAATGCTCTAAATGTCTCGGCTTGGTATTCAACAAAGTCGGGAGCGGCGGCAGTCTTGGAGCCAATTTCCTTGGTCAAACAATACGCCAATTGTCCCGATTTCTCCTTGACTTTTTCAAAATCAACTTCATTGGAAGTAGTGATTTGGGCATATGCAACAAGGCTGTTTTGCATTGCATCGCTCAATTGGCTTTGAATGTTTTTGGCTTTTTTCTCTAGTGTTTTGATTACCACTTTTTTTGCCATTTGTGGGTGGTCAGTATGCCAGTCAAGGGCTTTTATCCAACCCAATAAAACCGATAAATCTCCTGCCAAATCAATGACAGGATGTTGGAAGATTTGCCTGTTTTGGGTAAACATACTGGCAGGGCAAGGTGTCTCCCCATTTGATTGGCTAGGCATATAAGGTGCAAAGGCAAGCAAAATATTGGTCAACTCATTGTTGATGAGTAGGGTGTAGGCGACATTGTTTTGACTGCGCAAACTGGCACATATAGAGCAATAATAGTTTTTGTATTTTTGATTGTCGGCTGTTTCTAAAGAGCAAAGATGTGGTTTTAAGTGTCCGAGCATTGGTTTGTGTGTTGTTGGTATGTACACTAAATGAATGTCATTTTTTTTAAAATGGTTCATTTAGATTCCATAAACAACTCAAAAATTTAGCAGCGTCGGACGAGCGGGCGGACGCCATTTACGACGCAGCCTAAAATATGCGTTGGTTAACCTGACCAAGACGCAGCCATGAAAGACATACGTTGCAACATATAATAAAGAAGCTAGATGAAAAATTGTATCTTTATAGCATCGCTTATAAGATCCCTCATCTAGAACCCCAATGATTATGTTTTTAAAAAGATGCTTACTGCTCCTATGCTTGCTGTTTTGTACGTTTGACCTACAGGCGCAATTGATGTCGGGAACGTTTCAACACAATGGAGTGACACGTTCTTATTTGTTGTATTTGCCCGCCAATATTGCCCCCAATGCCCCCCTGGTGATGGCGATTCACGGACGAACGAGCAATCCTACAGAGCATATGAATCGAACCAATTGGAATGCTATTGCCGACAATTTTGGTTTTGCGGTTTGTTATCCGATGGGTTCTACAAGCTTTGCAGGGGTGACACATTGGAACAGTGGTTTTCCCTTATTGGGCAATGCCGATGATTTGGGATTTTTGACCGATTTGATTCCACATTTGCAGCAGAGCTATCAACTCAATCCAGACGAAACTTTTGCGACAGGCTTTTCCAATGGAGGCTATATGAGTTATCATTTGGCGTGCAATGAAACCGATTTATTGCGGGCAATTGCTCCTGTGGGAGGGACGATGAGTGAGGGAACCTATACTACTTGCAATCCAAGTGGAGCCATTCCCATTTTTCACATTCATGGCGAATTAGACAATTTGGTTCCTGTTGCGGGTTATCCCGATTACAACGATGGTTGGGGAGCTGCTTGGTCGGTAGATCAGAATGTCAATTATTGGAATGGATTTAACAATTGTGGGGCAGGCATAAGAGATACTTTTGATATGCCAAGTGGGACACAAATAGATCGAGAAAAGTTTGAAAATTGTGACAATCCAATATGGAAATACATTGTTTTGGGCGAAGGGCATTCTTGGCCCAATAGCAGCACAGCACAAACGGATTTTCCCACAACAGAAGAAATTTGGTGTTTTTTTAGCCAATTTACCAATCAAGTTTTGGTCGAAAACAATTTTGAAGGAGGCAATGGGAAACTATTGGAAATCGGGGCGAACAACTATGTCAAAATTATGGCAGAATTTGAAAGTGGCGATACAAGAAACATCACCTATTATTGTAAAATTTTAAATTTAGATGCAAGCCAGCCTTTGCAATTGGAAGTCGAAACAGAGTTTGTAGGCGACTATACTTTTTACAGTTACGACAGTGTCAATTGGCTGCGTTCTAATCCCATAAGTGGCAATACATATACGATTCCCTTACAATCGAGCGAAATATATGTAGCACATTTTCCGCCTTATTTGTATTCCCGTATTAGTGCTTATTTGGATAGCCTAGATTCGGAGCAATTGGATCATTACCAAATAAGCAATTTGACAATGAGTGAAGCTGGAAATCCTGTAAAGTATGTCCGTATCACCGATCCCTGTATAGCCGATACCGATAAAAAATTGCTTTGGGTCTTGGGACGTATGCACGCCTTTGAACATCCCGCCAATTATGTGACCGAAGGAATGCTGCGCTTTTTTGTTTCAGACGAAGAACAGGCAAAACGTTTGAGACGTGAAGCCATAATTTACATTGTACCAATGATGGATGTCGATTCGGCAATTGAGGGCGCAACAGGCAAGGACCAAAATCCCGTTGATTTTAATAGGGATTGGATTGCGCCTAGCCACAATTCTCACTGGAATGCCACCGTCGCTGCCAAGAACTTAGTGGCTGCTACAACCGCACAAAACGAACTCTCGATGTTTTTTGATGTACATTCGGTCAGTCCAACTGGACCAAGTAATTTTCATTTTATTTACAACGATCCCGACCAAGTCATTAGAGGATTAAATTTTATAGATCGAACCAATGCCAACGGTGGTTACGCTTATGACGACTTTATTTTTGGAGGATTGAATACCGCCACTTCCCAAGATTACGTCCTTCAATACCACAACAGTCCAAGCTTGGTTTCCTTGACGCCCGAAACGACCTTTCATTTTGCAGCAACGGGCGTTTTATGGACGATTGACAAGCTCATCGGACAGGGGAAGGACTTTGGGCGAGCCTCTAGTGATTACATCAATGGAACAAGTTTCCCAAATGAGATTGTTGTGGACAATTTGAATGCTTTTAGTACCAGCTCAACAGGCGTTTGGACAAGCAGTACCTTTGTCGATGGTTACTACGGAAACGACTATGTTTTTGTAGCAGCCAACAACAATGCCACATTTGATTTTAATGTCAATTTTATTCCAGAAGGTGTATACGAAGTCTCCTTGTTTAACAGTAGCGACCTCAATCGAGCAAGCAATGTACAAGCCACACTGACACATCCCAACGGTAGCCGAACATACACCATAGACCAGACCCAATTGGGCGGACAGTGGCGATTGATAGATACCATCAGTCTAGGCAACAATGCCTCTATAACATTTAGCTTGGATGCCAAGAATACCGATGGTTTTGTAGTAGCCGATGCCTTGAGACTGCGCAAAAGTGTTGCCAACGAAAGCGGCGATGGTTTGTGTGATACAGTGGAGGTCAATTTAAAAGCCTATTTGGAAGGAGCGATGGCCTACAGTGGGCTAAACGAAATGCGAACCGATTTAAACACTCAATCACTTTTGCCTTTGACACATCCATATACAATTGCTCCCTACAATTTTAGCACTCCTACAACTGTTGCCAGTCACTTGCCAGATGTAGTGGATTGGGTCTTGGTGGAGGCACGTTCGGGTACACCTAGTTTGAGTGGAAATCCACAAACCCAATTGGTCGAAACGCAAGTGGGTGTATTGACCAAAGACGGAAACATTGTACATCCAAGTGGAAGTGGAGGCTTAAAATTTAGCCGCTTGCTCAATGGCGAAAAATATTGGTTTTTGTTGCGCCACCGCAATCACCTGGACGTATTGACAGCACAAGATTTGCGCATCAATTACCAGCAAACAACCTATGACTTTACGAGCAGTGCAAGTCAAGCCTTGGGAACCGCCCAATTGAAGGCGTCCTCTAGTGCTAGTTACTTTATGCTACACTCAGGCGACTACGACCAAGACGGACTGATACAAACCAGCGATTACAATACCTGGAAAGTCAATCCATCCATCCTCAATATCTACGATAAATCGGACGGCAATTTGGACGGAACCGTACAAACCACTGATTACGACCGTTGGTATCTCAATAAAGCAAAATTGGGAATAGGGGAGGTACGGTATTGAGTGAGGGAGCTATGGTATTAAATGGGTGAAATTTGATTTTTTTCATTGATTTTTTATGGGCGACTCTCCCCGTTTCAGACACGCAACTACTGGTTTACCTTGCATGCTTTGTTGGTACAGCACACTTATCCATCCCCATGCGCTATGCTTCTAGAAAAATCTTGCAACTATGATGCCTTTTTCTTGGGTTAAAGAAACTTATTGAGGTGTAAAAGCATTGTACAG
>JAHDIA010000191.1:8039-9735 GCA_020631035.1 Chitinophagales bacterium
GGGAATTTTAGAATAAGAGGGAGCTAAATAACCTTTCGAACTTGTGGAGTGAGTTATGACATTTAAATAGTTGATTTATCACTTAAAATGATGAAAGGAGGCTTGAATGAAAAAAATAAGAAGAAAATCATTATCACTGAACTTTTTTTTTGAATCATAGGTTCTATTTATTGATGTTTAATTTTAGTATTTATTACTTTCAGTAAAATTGGTTGAATTTTTTCTACCTATAATTGGAAGAGAGAATCAAAAAAATTGAGTGAAAGAGATGATAAATACCAATAAATAATTACTTTTTATTTTTAAAATTCATATGTTTATTGGGTTTTTATGAGTGCAAATAATATACCTGAAAAAATTAAAAAACTTTTACTTATAAAAGCAGGTGGAAGATGTCAATATAGAGGATGTAATTTACCACTTTATCAAGATTTATTAACTAAAAGAAATTTTAATGCTTCATATTTTGCTCATATAGTAGCAGATTCCCCTGATGGACCAAGAGGCAACCCAATTCGTTCTCCATTACTTGCAAAAGAACTTTCTAATATAATGTTACTTTGTGATATTCATCATAGATTGATTGACAAAATAGATGTTGTTGGGCATGATGAAGATCTATTGCTTAACATGAAGTCAGAACATGAAGATAGAATTGAAAGATTAACAGGGATTAATCCTAATAATCAAAGTTATATTGTAACATACAAAGCTAATATAGGTGAACATACTCCCGTTTTAAAATACCAAAATCTTGTAAACTTTTTATTACCAGAACACTATCCAGCTCAAAATAAGACTATTGATTTAGGATTGACAGATAGTCCATTGAGGGATAAAGATATACAGTTTTGGCTCACCGAATTAAAAGTTTTAGAGGCTAATTATAACCAACGATTAAAAGATTTAATACGACAACAAACCATAAACCATATTTCCTTATTTGCCTTTGCCCCAATACCATTACTAATTAAACTTGGTACACTTATAAATGATATTCAAAATATTGAAATTTTCCAACCTATTAGAAATCCTAAAACCTGGAAACTATCACAGGAAGTAATAAAAGAAAAATTTCAAATTTCAAGACCTAACACTCTAAAAAAAATAGTAGCACTAAACATTTCATTAAGTGCCACTATAAATCAAAATCGAATAACTTCTGTTTTAGGGAATGACTGTTCTATTTATACTTTAACAATTAATAAGCCTTTCAATGATTTTTTGAAATCAAAAATTCAACTACAAAACTTTAGTATTATAGTAAGAAAATTATTTGATGAAATAAAATCTAATTACAACACAAAGACAAAATTAAATATTTTTCCTGCTATGCCAGTTGCTATGGCTATAGAGTTAGGTAGGGTATGGATGCCTAAAGCTGATATGCCATTGACGATATATGACCAAAATAAAAATTTTAATGGTTTTGTAAAAACAATAGAAATATGTTAACAATTGAACAAAGGAAACAATTCAATGAAATATTTGAAGAATTAGGAAGGAATCTTGATATCTCTGAAACAGAACATAATAATGCAATAAAAAGCTATCAAGCTGTTGGGGGGTGGTTGTCACAAGAAGATAGTATATTGGCTATATATGACCCTGAGATAATCCCTCAAGGTTCATTTTTATTAGGTACTATTATTAAACCAATTAACCATCACAAATAAAAATTTGAAACATGATTCTT
>JAHDIA010000192.1 GCA_020631035.1 Chitinophagales bacterium
TATTTAGAACTTGGCATTTGTTATAGCAAAAAAGGAGATATGGACAAAGCAATTAAGTTATTCAAAAAAAGCTATAAAATACACTTAAAAAATATTGATTTAAAACATCCTGAACTAGCAAAAACATACAAAGAAATCGGCATATCACAAGTACAAATGGGAGAAATTAACAAAGCACGCAACAGCTTTGAAAAAGGATTAAAAATCAGTTTGAAAAAATTAGGACAAAAACACCCTATCACCGCTCGTTTATACCACAATATTGGTTTGTGTCTAGAACATCAAAAAGATCACGGCAATGCCCAACAATATTTTCAAAAAGCACTCAATCTTCACCTCCAAAATTTTGGCAACAAGCATCCTGACACTGCTGGTACTTACCACGCTCTTGGTTCTTGTTTGATGAATCAATTCCAATCCCAAAACGCCCTCAACATCTTACAAAAATCGCTTGATATCCGCATAAAATGCCTTGGAAAAAAACATCCTGACACCATAAATAGCTATAGCCAAATTGCTCAATGTTTTGCCACACTTGGGCAAGTTGAAAATGCCATTGCCTACCAAAAAACTGTTCTAAAAATTCACACAAAAAAGCTGGGCAAATGGCATAGAGATGTCGCTACTGCGAAGTCTAGACTTGCCAATTATTATGCAAGCAAAGAAGATTACAAAAGTGCCATTGAACTACACGAAGACGCCCTTCTCTCAAGAATTCGACATTTTGGTCGCAAACATTTTCTGGTAATGGAATCCTATACCAAACTCTGCCAATGCTATCAAAAAAACAAAGATTGGGTCAATGCCTTTCTCCACATTCAGTACGCCTTGCAATGTGTCAAACCCAAATTGGATGTACAAAAATGGATCGATAATCCTAGCAAAGAACAACTGATTACATTATCGCAATCACAAGCAGCACTCGCCACCAAAGCCAATTTGTTTAAAGCTTACTATCACCAAGAGTCTCAAGACATTCAAGATTTAAAAAATGCACTCATTTGTTTTGAACTCGCTTTAGAGCTTGCTCAACATACTAGAACAAAACTCAAAAAAGACAGTTCGCATTTGGTCTTTTCTCAAAAACTGACACAACTGTTGGAGGGTGCTGTACAGACAGCTTTTGAATTGTATCAAACAAAAAAAGAGAGAGCATACCTACACAAAGCATTTCACTTTATGGAATTGGGTAAAAACACTTTACTGCTATCGAGTGTACAAGAAGTGGATGCCAAAATCAATAGCTCCATCCCTGAAAAGCTACAGAGAAAAGAACAAAAACTCAAGGAAAAACTGAGCCAAACAGAACTCAACCTACAAAAAGAAAAGGGCAAGGAATCGCCCCAAAAAGCAAACATCACCCAACTGGAAAACAAGCAGTTTGATTTACTACAAAAACACAATCAACTCCTACAAGAACTCGAAAAAAACTACCCTCAATACCACCAACTCAAATACAATTTAAACATCAGCAGTACCAAAGACTTACAGAATATTCACGATGATGATACAGCTATTATTGAATATTTTATCGGAACAAACACACTCTATACTTGCTTAATCACCTCCAAGAATATTCAGTTTTTCGAGCAAGAGAAGCCACAAAATTTTGAGCAACTCATTCAGGATTTTTACCTAGCAATGGAGGAACTCGAAAAAAGTGATTTTCTACAAATTGGCTACCAACTCTATCAATTGCTTTTGGAAAATCCTTTACAACACATCAATGCCAAAAAACTCATTCTTATTCCAGATGGCGCATTGAACCTATTGGCTTTTGAAGCACTCATCACTCAAAAAACCGATGTAAAAACAGCCTATTCTGAACTACCCTACCTCATCAAAACGCATAGCATTCGTTACCACTATTCTGCTACTTTGTATTTAAAGGGATTGCTACAAACAAATGATAGCGAGCAAGTACCCAATAGCTTTCTTGGTTTCGCCCCTATCTACAAAAATGATAAAAATCCCAATAAACAAACTGAACAAATTTACAACCAACGCACTACCCGTAATGTCAAAATTCAAGGGCAAGAGTACAGCGAGTTGATTTTCTCTGAACGAGAAGTCAAGGACATTGAACAATTTTTTGTAGCACAAAATCTAAAAACAAAAACGGTCTTACACCAAGATGCCAACATCTCCAACTTTCAAAAACTCAGTTCACAGTATAAATACATTTTGATCTCGGCACACGGACTATTCAACACCAAAACTCCAGACCTTTCTGGCATTATTTTCTCACCAGAGAAAGAAAACGAAAAAGAACCTATCTTGTATTTAGCCGATGCTTATCACTTAAATTTAAATGCCGACTTGGTTGTTTTGAGTTGTTGCGAAAGCGGTATTGGGGAAATCCACCAAGGAGAAGGCATCATGGGAATGAACAGAGGTTTTTTATATGCAGGAGCCAAAAACATTGTCTACACCTTATTCAAAGTCTATGACCAAGATTCCTGTCAATTGAGCAAACATTTATTTAAATTTATTTTGGAGGGGCAGCCCTACCACCAAGCCCTACAAAATGCCAAATTGCAAATGATTCAACAAAAGGGAAGCGACCCAATGTCCTGGGCGGGTTTTGTTTTGATTGGGTAACATTCGTAGGGGCTGACCTATGTGTCTGCCCGAAAAACATTCGTAGGGACCAACCTATGTGTCTGCCCGAACAGAAAACATTGGTAGGGGCTGACCTACGTGTCTGCCCGAACAGAAAACATTGGTAGAATATTCCGCAATGCCCAAACAAAAAACAGGAAGCAAGGCGTGAAGCGGATGGATAGATGAACCAACGAAGGACCAAAAGAAACGATATTACGCCCGATGGAAGTGATTACCCCTGTAGGGGCAATCCCTTGTGGTTGCCCTGGAAGGAGTAAAAACGGACAGCGGGGAGTCGCCATCGTTTGAAAAACCCCAACATTCCGTCCCATTCATTCAAATTTTAAATCTCAATGGTAATTTCACATTATGTCGAAAATTTACTATTCTTTTGTTGGTACTTGGCTTACTTTTGTTCCATTTGTTTGGGGCAACGCCACTGGTTCTAGGCTAGGCGCACTCTGGTTATCGGGCGCATGCTTTGGGCTGCGTCGTAGATTTCATCCTCCCGCTTCGTCCTGCGCTTAAAATAAAATACCCTACAAAAAACAGCCCACACATTTTGTTGTGTGGGCTGTTCAATTTAAAATTAGCTTTCGTTATTTGTCAATACATCATTGTATGACAATACGTCTCACCAGCATTTTGTCTTCTACCACAAACCTAACAAAATACACGCCTTTGGGATGATGACTCAAATTGATTTGTGAATCATAGCGTTTACCTTGCACCTTGTCTTGATACATTGTTTTACCAAATGGGTCCGTCAAGATCACATAAATATCGCTCACCTCTGGCAATTCCAATTGAATGTTGAGTTGATTTTCGGTTGGATTTGGATATAGATTGAGTAATTCGTAAATCAAAGCGTCTTGCAATGCATTTATGGTATCGGGCATCGTATCCATTGGCATCGTATCTATTGGTTCTTCCAAGAAGAAATACAATTCTTCCGAAACAGTTGCTTGACAATCTAAGGCAATGTCAATATCGGTGACTGTTACTGTAACAGTCACAACAGTATCTGTCTCAAAACTGTAGTTATGTGATGGTTGGGGAGAACTACTGGTAAAGCCATCACCAAAATCCCAACTAAAATTGTAATCCCCTTCACTGGTAAACACAGCTGTTTCGCCTGCTAAAATAGTATCTGGAATACCCACCACAGGACTAAGTACAAAAACCTCCACTTCCATTTCGCTTGTACTATTTCCATGTTCATTCGAGGCAGTTAATATAACAGTATAGCTTCCACTTTCCGCATATTGGTGTACTGGATTTTGAGCAACTGAACTATCTCCATCACCAAAATCCCAATGCCAATCCGTGGGGAACAATTCAGATTCATCATTGAATTGAATGTTTCCGTCGCAAAGATTGATAGCCTCTGTAGAAAATGCTGCGATAGGCTCCTCTTCTGGTTTGATACAAATAAAGGATGCCGTAAAACCAGCAGAGTTGATAAAGTCATCCGAGGCCTCTTTGAGGGTAATGGCTCCACCTGTTGATTGGACTGCTCCATCACCATTTGGAAGATTCGTTCCTGTAAATGCCCCTAGTAAATCGCTATCCGTATCGGGCCCATCATATACATACAAAGTATCGTTGATGTCGGTAAAATCGAAAGTAGTAAAGGTCAATAGCACTGCTGCCGCTCCTGGTGGTGCAATGGTCAAGATACCTTGGTTACCAATGATGTAATTTCCTACAGCACCAGCTGCATCTCCTCCACTATCGTATACTTTTCCGTTGCAGTTTTCAACCAATTGTGGAGAATCATTGGTAGATGGAATAGAGACTGCTGCACATTCAATATCTACAACTATAAAATCTTCATAAACTATTGTGTCCATTCCCACTTGGTTAATGGCAATCATTGTCACATCAAAAGTGCCTGATTCTGAGTAAGAGTAAGTTGGATTTTGCTCATCCGAAGTTCCTCCATCACCAAAGTTCCACAACCAAGAAGTAGGCACATTGACTGATTCGTCAAAGAAATTGATGGGTTCGGTTCCACAAACCAATGCTTCATTATCAGCAGAAAAAGCTGCTTGTGGGAATGCAGACACATTAACAGTAACAGGTATGATTATTTCAGGATTGAGTGGATCATTGGTAACAATCACAAGATTAAACATATATACCCCAGCCTCTAAGCCTTCCGCATCGACCGTTATTTCTATATTGCTTAAATCAGGAAAATCTAAAGTTCCACTTGTTGGAGTGACTGTTATGATACTACCATCAGCAGGCATTCCCAAGGTTGTTTCATACAAACAAGTTTCGGCGGCAAGTACCCCTCCCTCTTCAATGAGGTCACCTGTCACCAGGTCATACAAAGCATAAGAGGACAATGCACCATCACAACCAAAATAAGTATCTATGACTGTTAGAGAATACGTCTCTCCTGCATTCAATCCAGAAATAATTTCGGTATACATTTGGTTAGCTTCAGTATAAGTACCTCCTGGGGCTCCTGCGACTTCATTACCATCTGAGTCTACTATAGACCAAACAAGTTCTCCAGGGAAGCCATCCGTCACAAACTCAAAAATAAAACCTGTTTGACCACCTTCTATAAAAACCTCATAATCTAGTATTCCTTCACCATTATTAGATAAATCTAAGCCTATTGTTTCTGTTTCTCCAGCCTGCAATTCTATTTCTATAGAACTTGGATCAGTTGAAGCCGCTGGTGCGCCTTGCCCAAATCCAATCAAATCAAATACAATGTTTTCATCATTGTTGACGATGGTTAGGGTGCCACTGGCATCACCAATTTCGGTTGGCGTAAAGGTAATCGTAATGGTCGTTTCTTCTCCAGGTGCCAGTGTAATGAATTCAAAGTCTACATCATATTGATCGCTTTCAAAAAGGAAGTCAGTGATGTACAATGAATCGGTTCCTGTATTGCTCAGAGTGACTTGAATGCTATTGTCTAAACCAATGATGAGACTACCAAAGTCTAGGATATTGTCCGCTGGTGCATCCACTATTTCAATATTGGGAATACCCACTACTGTCATAATTACAGGT
Source organism: Chitinophagales bacterium (assembly GCA_020631035.1). GTDB lineage: Bacteria > Bacteroidota > Bacteroidia > Chitinophagales > UBA2359 > JAHDGP01. The sequence continues at coordinate 5,641 of JAHDIA010000192.1, forward strand.
ACTTCGATTACAGGGTTGAGCGGATCATTGGTATTGACCAAAATACTAGTAGTGTAAGTACCTCCCAAGAAACCTTCTGCACTAAACAAGACCTCTATCTCAGATAAGCCATCAGGGAATGGCAAAGTATCACATTCCGTATCAAAAAGCATCCATTGATCTATCGGATTTTGGGTTGGACTGCCCAATTCGACCAATGCCATATTTCCTATATCGAACTCTCCAGTGGCAACTACTTCCCCTGTTGCTAAGTCTGTTATGGTATACCCTTCTCCAAACTGTAAACCACCATCCCCAAAAGTATCCAACAACAACAAAATATAAGATTCATCAGGGTTTAAACCACCTAAGATTTCTGTAAGTGTTGTTTGATCTTCTTGTTCTGCATAAGTATTGGGCAATACCTCTGCCACGATTTCATTATTGCTATCGTAGAGTTGCCAATAAAACTCTTCTGTAAAATTGTCTAGAGTAAAGGTAAAATCAAAACCTGTATTCTCTCCTACAATGGTACTTTCCAGACAGAATTCTAAGAAGCCCTCACCAAAGTTGTTGATATTGAAGGGAACAGAACCCGACTCATCTACATTTAAGGTAATTTCTATAGGAGTGGGTGTCGCCACTGCTGCGGGCGCACCTGTTGCATTGGCATCCATCAACACAATGACTTCACCATCATTGCTTAAAATTGTCAAAAGCACATCCTCTAAAGTTTCAATTTCTGTTGGAGAAAAAGTGATGGTGATTGTTTGACTCAAACCAGGATATATAAAAAAGTTTGTTGTATCTACTGTAAACAAAGCATTTTCAGGAATGATGTCGTAGATAAACAATGTATCGGAACCTGTATTGACAATGGAGAACGTTTGACTTTCTTCGGTAAACTGAACCACATTGCCAAAATCAATTTCTTCTGTTGTGACCGAGATTTGTGGCGCACCTGTTACAATCAATGTTACTTCAACAGTTACTGTTGGTTGGTTGGGATCATTGGTATTGATGATGAGATTGACTATATAAACCCCTCCTGGTGTATTGGAAGCGTCGACAGTAATCGTTACATCCTGGGTTGTAAAATTGCCAATGCTTCCTGAAACAGGATCAGCAAACAGCCACTGTGCATCGGCTATATTGGCTCCATACAATACCGAATTAATCAAAATTTGGCGCATACTAGCATTGTAATTTAAATAATTAAACCCAAGCAAAATCGCCTTTCCATTGTTGTCAAATTCTCTCAATGTTAAAACATCCAATCCTTCTTCCACTATCAAAGAAATCTTGTCCTCATTGGCAATGTTGTATCCTGCACAACCCGCTTTCCCCTCAAATGGCGTTTCCACATTTACAGCTAGGGGATGGGATTCGTCCAATATTTCGAGTTCTGGATTGTAGAAACCTGTTCCAAAACTTCCTTCAAACATACCTGAATTGAAAATGGCATCCGACTGAAATTGTGAGGCTGTAAAAATGACTCCCCCACCATTGTCGGCAAAATTTTGAATAACAGGACTCAGTCCATTCATTACCCCTGCATCAATGGGACCTTTTTTACCCAAGACAAGCAATACATCTATGTTTTCCAATTCTTGTTCCAATGCAGCGGGATCAGTGGTATTCGTCTCAAAAACATTGAGTCCAAAAATGCTTTCTTGTAAAATTCCCAGTGTATTGGCCGCTGTTGTGGCATCATCATTGTCTTCGGTTTCGTAATTGTAAACCAATACCTGTACAATGCCAGAATAGGTATTTTCTAAGCCTGTTATATCATATATCAAATCTCCTACCCCAAAGTTGCTCAAACTCAAAGTCGTATCCACAATGTCGCCCGATTCTACCTCTATCACAAACTCACTTGGATTCACAATGAGCAAAGCCGCATCTTGCACTGTAATGGTTTCGCTGTATACTTCTGATTCTCCAGAGCAGTTAGAAGCAATTAAGCTTACAGTATATTCTCCTGGCTCATTAAAAACGTGGCTAGGATTTTGCTCAAAGGCAAATCCCCCATCACCAAAGTCCCAAGTCCAAGCAGTTGGCGTATTTGTAGACTGATCTGTAAATAGAATGGCTTGATTGAGCGGTACATTGTTGCCATCTAGACTAAAAGAAGCGACAGGCGTTTCAGCACTGCTTTGGATATTCCAATAAGCCTGAAATCCATTAACATTAGAGAAACCATCACTTACAAATTGAATGGTAATGTAATTACTTGATCCTACAATCGGATTTCCATTATTGGGCAATGAACCGCCACTATAAGTTCCCAACAAAGGCGCACTTACATCCTGTCCATCATAAATATTGATAAAATCCCCAAAACCTACTCCTCCATCCAAGGTAAACTGGGTAAAGGTAATCGACACCTCATCGGCTGCTTGGTTACCAATGACCACAGACGAAAGTTCATTGTCGCCATAGTTTCCATCTGGTCCACCACTATCGTATAAAATCCCTTGGCACTCTACTATTTCCAATGAACTACTACTTGGCATATTGACTCCTCCACAAGCAGGATTGCCTGGGTCCAATACTTCCACTATTTGACTAGCTGAAGTACAACCAAATTCATTACAAGTCGTGAGGGTTACCTCATACTCTCCAAAAGAAGTATAAATATGAATCGGATTGGCTTCAGTCGAAGTTTCACCATCTCCAAAATCCCAACTATAATCAGATGGCAAAAGGGTTTGTTCCAAAAACAACATTCCACCATCACAACTAAAAGGTGGTGTTGTTATAAATGCCGCCTGAGGTGGTTCATCTGCTATAAGACATTCAAAGGTGGCTTCCCAACCAGAAAATTCTACCACTCCATCAGAAGTAAACTCAATTGTTAAGGCATTGCCAGTTGAAAGGATGGGTGCTCCACCATTCGGCAACTCACTCCCCTCCAAGCCTCCTAATAAAATAGGACTAGCCGTACTATTTCCATCATAAATAGTCATTGATTCAAAGAAAGTTTCTATGTTGAATGAATTAAAGGTTAAAACAACTAAATCTGCTCCTTCAGGTTCAATCACAATAACCCCACTTTCATTGGAACTATAATCACCATCTGGCCCCCCCGAATCAAAAAAAGTTCCAGAACAAGCAGTAATGGTTTCGCTACCAGAGCTTGGCATTGTAAATTCAAAACAACTTGGATCGGCTGAACCAAAAGAAATGTAATCTGTTATGGTTTCACTTGTACAAGCTGCATCATTACACACTTCAAGTGAGACAGTATAGGTTCCTTCAGTTGTATATGTGTGTGTAGGATTTTGTTCATCTGAAGTATTGCCATCACCAAAATCCCAACTCCAAGAAGTGGGTTCATTACAAGCCTCCGCCTGAAATGCCACAACTCCTGTACAAGTTTCTGTTTCATTTGCCCAAAAAGTCACTAATGGAGTTTCTACTGTATTTTCTACTTCAAAAGTAGCTTCAAAACCCGCTCGATCTACACTTGCATCAGAAATAAACTGTAAGGTTAAGGCTCCTTCTGTTGAGGTAAAAGTCATTCCTGTAGGGTCTCCTGTTCCTTCTGGTGGAGAATCGTCTAAATCCCAGCACCATCCATCTATATCGCCTCCTGATGAAAAAACAGGGGCTTCTATACCTACCCCATCATAAATTGTGAGATAATCATAGCAGCTCGTCCCTAAATTTTCGGTAGAAAAAGAAAGGATTTCTAATGTTATTTCTCCATCTCCTGGTGGATTGATGATAAGAATACCATTGTCTCCATTGATGTAATTTCCATCTGGCCCTCCACTGTCATAAATGGTTCCAGAACATAAATAAGTGGTTTCTGTTCCAGCTGAAGGCATATTGATGTTTTGTCCATTTAATTGAGAGAGGGGGAAAAGACAAAGCATCAAAAAGAGTTGGGTAATAGTTTTTATCATAATGTTGTATGGATTGTTTCGTCTATAAAGTCGTTTTAAAATTAAAAAAATATCATTCAAATCAATACTTATTATCTATAAAGTTGTCGTATACATTTGAATTAGTTGTATTGGGTAAGACAAAAAGAATGACTTTTTGATTTTTGTGCTTCAATGGATGTTTTATCCATTGAGACGA
>JAHDIA010000193.1:0-5541 GCA_020631035.1 Chitinophagales bacterium
TCCTTAGTTGATTGGGTAATTGAGTAATTGGGTGATTGGGTGATTGGGTGATTGGATTGGTTAATAGATGGTCAATACCACTCTACCAACTCATAATTCACAATTAGGGGTGTTAAGAATAATTTTTCAACAAAAAATCATAGTCATTTTGTGTACATTCTTGACCCCAACGGGCTCATACATTTATAAAAAACACTAATGTAAATAAAGCTTCGACTCCAAGGGGGGCGCATAATGGCATATAACTGTAGGATGGATAAACATTTGCCCCCCTTGGGGTCATCAAAATCATCCCAGCTTGTTTAATTATAAACATTTGCCCCCCTTGGGGTTGTAAAATTGACCTAAAGAAAAATGTTAAATTCCTTTTCTGAACACCTCTAATTCACAATTTATAATTCACAATTATTTTGCGTCGGATGAGCGGATGGATGCCCCCTTGTACGCAGCCAAAAACATGCGTTGGTTAACCAGACCAAAACGCAGCCACAATGCCAATGACGCTGCACCATAATTAAAAAATCAAAATCTGAATCTATCACGCCTCCTCCAAAGCCTCAACCTCTTCATCCTCAACAACATCTTCCTCCACACGCAAATTGTCGATGATGAATGTTTGGCGTTCAGGGGTATTGGTTCCCATATAATATTTAAGCAAAGTCTGTGTTGGACTATCATCGGTCATTACCACTGGATCAAGGCGCATCCCTTTGCCAATAAAATCCTCAAACTCATCTGGCGAAATTTCCCCCAATCCCTTAAAGCGGGTAACCTCTGGATTTTTGCCCAACTTTTTCATTGCCACTCTCTTTTCCTTCTCACTGTAGCAATAAATTGTTTCTTTTTTGTTGCGCACCCTAAACAAAGGTGTCTCCAAAATATAAATATGTCCCGTACGTACCAAGTCAGGGAAAAACTGCAAAAAGAAGGTCATCAACAACAAACGAATGTGCATACCATCTACATCGGCATCGGTGGCAATCACAACTTTATTGTAACGCAAGCCATCCAAACCATCCTCAATATTTAAGGCATGTTGTAAGAGGTTAAACTCTTCATTTTCGTAGACAATCTTTTTGGTTTTGTTATAAGTATTCAAAGGCTTCCCTCTCAAACTAAAGACTGCCTGCGTTTGTACATCTCTCGCCTTGGTCAAAGAACCACTTGCCGAGTCTCCCTCCGTAATAAAGATGGTACTTTCTTCAAAGCGAGCATCTTTCTTTTTGGCATTGTAATGAATGCGGCAATCTCTCAATTTTTTGTTGTGCAAATTGGCTTTCTTGGCTCTCGTTCTCGCCAACTTTTTGATGCCTGCTATTTCCTTGCGCTCTCGCTCCGATTGCAAAATACGCTTGAGCAAAGCATCCGCTACTTTGGGATTTTTGTGTAGATAATTGTCCAACTCTCTTTTGAGAAAATCGAGTATGAACGCCTTCACTGTTGGCTCCTTTGGTCCCATCGTAATCGACCCCAATTTGGTCTTGGTTTGCGACTCAAATACAGGCTCTTGTACCCGTATACTAATGGCAGCAGTAATGGCGGTACGAATGTCGGCAACATCAAAACTCTTCTTGTAAAAATCCCGAACAGTCTTGACAACGGCTTCCCTAAAGGCTCCTTGGTGGGTTCCACCCTGCGTGGTATACTGACCATTTACAAATGAATAATATTCTTCTCCATATTGGTTGGTATGGGTCATTGCCACCTCAATGTCCTCACCTTTAAGATGAATAATCGGATAACGCTGCTCCTCTTCAGTAACCTTTCGACTCAACAAATCATACAATCCCTTTTTAGAGAAGTATTTTTTGCCATTAAAATTGATGGTTAAACCAGAATTGAGGTAGGCATAATTCCAAATTCGAGTCTCTATAAACTCTGGTCTATATTTGTATTTTTTAAAAATGGAATTATCGGGTTCAAAATAGGTAATGGTCCCGTTTTCCTCTTGGGTTTTGGCAAGACGGTGCTCCTTCAAAAGTTCTCCTTTATTAAACTCAGCAACCTTGGTCTTGCCATCTCGAATCGACTGTACCTTAAAATAGGTCGACAAAGCATTGACTGCCTTGGTTCCGACCCCATTCAGACCAACCGATTTCTGAAAAGCCTTGCTATCGTACTTGGCACCTGTATTCATACGTGCCACACAATCGACCACCTTTCCAAGCGGAATGCCCCGACCAAAATCACGTACACGGACCTTACCGTCTTCAATATCAATGTCAATTTGTTTCCCAAAGCCCATCATAAACTCATCTATAGAGTTGTCGATGACCTCTTTGAGCAAAACATAAATACCATCGTCCATTGAACTTCCATCGCCCAATTTTCCAATGTACATCCCAGGACGAATGCGAATGTGCTCTCTCCACTCTAGGGACTTAATGTTCTCTTCTGTGTAATTGCTCTTTCTAGCCATACATCTTGAATTTTTTGTTGTTAAATGCTCAAATGAATTACTCCAAATGAGTTGTTCTTAATTCTACTGCCTTGTTAGGGTGAATTGCATTCCCCCCCTTTTAATTTTAGGATAAATTTATCCTTATTACTTTGTTTTTTTGTTTTTTGGAGCAAATGTTTTGGTCCTCCGTCGCCACTTATTTACCCGCTATCCGCTTTTAGTCCCGTAGGTTGGTAAAATCTAACAGGTTTTAAAAACCTGTTAGATTTAGAAACCAACCTACGGGAGCTAACCGCTACTATCGGGGCTAGTTTAAAACGTCCACTCACCTTTAAGGTTTTATAGCTTGTTTACATACTGCGCCAATATAAGAAAATGTGTCCTTTCACATAAAGTTTTTTACTCATTTTTTTCGGACATAAACCACCTTTTCCACCTCTGCAACCACCTCTCCAGCCTCATTTTTCACCACTGTTTCAAAAAAACAGTCCATTTTACCCTCTTTGAGGGTCTTTTCCCGAATGCACTCAATTTCTGCTTGCTCTATTTCAAACAAGGCTTTTACTGTTCCCTTGCCTGGCTTTTTAAAACGGATGTTTGCCGCTTTGTCCCATATAATAAAGTCCTCTCCAAGATTACAAATCAAAATAAACACATAAAAAGGGTCACACATAGAATACAATGATCCTCCATAATGAGTTCCAACCAGATTTTTATTCCACCATCTCAGTCGCATTCTTACATGAATTTGACGCATATCCTTCGATATGTTTGTCATTCTTATACCCGAAAAAAGCAGCGGAGGATAAAAGTTGATTAATTTGATTAATTTTAGCTTTGTATTAAAATCCAATACTTTTGGGATGAAAATGAGAAAATACATTTATTATCCGCTCGAATGTTTTTATTGTGACATCACCATCAACAATCGCTACGAACATAGCTACGACCACGTAGTGCCTCTGGCAAAAGGTGGCAAAGACCATTTCGAAAACCTTGTAGATTGTTGCCGCAATTGCAACCATTCGAAAGCAGACAAGACCCTAAATGAATGGCGAATTCATTTGGAGTCGCAAATTAAAGGAATAGAAACGAATCATCCAAAATTTCAGCATTTTCATCCAATTATCAAACGACTAAAAGATTTATTACAAATGGATACATACGAAAACGACCCATTTATGCAAGCAGCCATTGAGCAAGCAAAAAAAGGGCTGTCAGAAGGGGGCATCCCCATTGGTTCTGTCTTGGTAAAAGATGGGGCAATCATTGCAAGAGGACACAACAAACGAGTACAAGAAGACAATCCCATCTTACATGGCGAAATGGACTGCCTTTTCAATGCAGGAAGAGTGGGTAGTTACAAAAATACGGTCATCTACTCTACCCTAATGCCATGTTATATGTGTGCGGGAACCATTGTCCAATTCAAAATACCCAAAGTGGTGGTGGGTGAATCCACAACCTTCAAAGGAGCAAGAGAATTTATGGAATCTCACGGAGTAGAAGTCATCGACCTACAATTACCCGAATGTGTCCAAATGATGCAGCAGTTCATCAAGGACAAACCCCAACTTTGGAACGAAGACATTGGTGAGTTATAAAACAAACAAATCTATCACTACTTAGGGGCAATCCAGATCAGTACGACACAGACCAGCGCAAAAATGATATTGGGCAACCATACCGCCATCAAGGGAGAAAAGTCTCCATTGGTGGCAAAGGTGGTCGAAAACTGCATCATCACCACATACAAACTACTGATGCCTATGCCCAACAATATGTGCAAGCCCATTCCACCTCTGGTTTTACGAGATGCAATGGCAAATCCAATAAAGGTCAAAACAATGGTAGCAAAAGGCACAGAGGTTCGACGGTGGCGTTCCACTTCTAAAAAGGGCAAGGTACTGGAACCTTTCAGCTTTTCCCGTTCAATCAATTTATCCAGTTCGGGCGTGGTCAGGGCTTCTTTTAACTCTATTTTTTTACCAAAGTCCTTGGGAGTCAAATTGATTTCTTTGAGTAATTTTTCACCTGTTTCCAAACTTTCCTCTTCTCCCTTAATCTCCCGATTGACAAACCTCGTCAATTCCCACTTTTCTTCTTCCTCATTCCATTTGATCTTATCTGCTTTAACCTTATGCTTCAACTCATCATTCTCCATTATCTCCAAAATAAAATCCTGCCCCGTTTTATCCCTAGGCTGATAAGATTTGAGCGTTACAAATGAGTTGGCATCAATTTGCATATGAATGTTTCGCTCTTTCTTGCTTTTGTTCTTTCGTTCATAGGTTTGCTCATATTCATACAAACCCAAATTTGCACTGGGTACTAGATAATGATTGGCATAATACTGCAAGCCCAATAAGAAAATGGCCGACAATAAATAAGGTACAAACAAAATCCTATAAAAACTGACCCCACTACTCAATATGGCGACTATCTCCGAACGAGACGCCAAACGAGAAGTAAAAAAGATAACCGCAATAAAGATGAACAAAGGACTGAGCATCAAAACAATATTGGGAATAAAATTGAAGTAATACTCAAATATAATCGCCTTGAATGGCACTTTGTCTTCTATAAAATCATCCACATTCTCAGACAAGTTCATCACAACTGCTACCAATATAAACAGCAACATTGTAAAGAAAAATGTCCCCAAAAATTTTCGGATGATGTACCAATCTAATTTCTTTAGCATATCAAAAAATGATTAATATCATTATGAACAATGATTTAACTCAAGGTTTATTTATTGGATATAGCTCAAATTTGGAATATAAGCAAAACTGAAAAATAACTTCCATTTTATCATTACTAAAATATTTGAGCTATGAAAAATTACTCTTTAATTCTTATCACTCTACTCTGTACCCTTTTTGCATCTTGTACCAAAAATATGATGGAAGAACTCAATGAGATTGTCATTCCTCAAGAGGCATTTGAAGAATATACTTTTTCCAAACAAGTTGTTATAGCCGATGAACAAGATGAAAACAAAGTATTGTTGAACATTCGTGCTCGTACTCAAGAGGATTTAGATAGCTACCACTACCACCGTTACACCCTTATTCCTGAGTATGAAACAGTAGAACCTTCTACTGGCTCTGATGACATTTCACTTCCTTCTGCTACCA
>JAHDIA010000193.1:5551-9618 GCA_020631035.1 Chitinophagales bacterium
CCAATATTGACGCCCCTTCTAATATTACCAACAAAGTGCTAATCGAAGTATTAACCCAAAATCTAAGCGATGAGGTAGTTTCAGTCCGAATCCAACCCAAAGATGTCGAATTTGATTTAGCAGGCAAAGTAGAAATGGGACCTTACCCCTTTATTAGTATGGACAAATACTTAGCCGCTTGGTGTTGTGCAGGATCTGTTTACGCTTACTTTTATGTAGACAATCATTACAAATATGCCATCTTTATGGAAGAAGGCCAAGCTGCCTATAGTTTAGACTACACTGCACCATACAGTCAAAGAATAGATCTTTACACTTATACAGGTCCAATACACCTTGTCATTTACAATGGTAGAACCTACAACGATTTGTATTTATAAATGTAAGGTCATTTCTTTTCTAATCACATAAAATTCCTCACCCTTTAAATACTTAACCTATGTGGTAAACAATCAATCGAATCATTGATAGACAATTTTATATAGTAGTACTTTAACATTCAAACAGAAACCTACATTCAGATGGAATGTAGGTTTTTCTTATACTATAAGTTCATTAACAATCTGTTTCTAACTAATTAACGCATAATTTTTTACAATCGTTGGCTGACCTTTTTGACCATCTCTTCTTTCCAGTTTCTAAATGTTCCATCAGCAATGTGTTTGCGTGCCTCTTTCATCAACCACAAATAGAAGGCAAGATTGTGTACACTGGCAATCTGTGAGGCCAATATTTCTTTGGACACCATCAAATGACGCAAATAAGCCTTTGAATGATTGCGACTGGTTGGAGCAGTGCTATTGGGGTCAATAGGAGAATGATCGTTTTGCCATTTGGCGTTTCGCATATTCATATAGCCCTCAGAAGTAAACAACATTGCATTCCGAGCATTCCTTGTAGGCATCACACAATCAAACATATCTATTCCCAATGCAATACACTCTAACAAATTGGCGGGCGTCCCCACCCCCATCAAATACCGAGCTTTGTCTGTTGGCAAAATATCCGTCACCACATCCGTCATCTCATACATTTCTTCAGCGGGTTCTCCTACCGACAAACCACCAATGGCATTGCCCACGGTTCCATACTCTGATATGACCTCGGCTGACTGTTTGCGCAATTCTTTATAGGTACTTCCTTGTACAATGGGAAACAAACACTGCTCATAGCCATACAAAGGCTCCAAGGTGTCAAAATGGGTTTTGCAACGTTTCAACCAACGGTGGGTCATTTCCATAGACTTACGAGCATAACCAAATTCACATGGATAAGGCGTACACTCATCAAACGCCATAATGATGTCTGCCCCAATCCGCCTTTGAATCTCCATCACATTCTCTGGAGTAAACAAATGCCTAGAACCATCTATATGTGATTGAAACTTTACCCCTTCCTCTGTAATCTTCCGCATATCTGCCAAAGAATAGACCTGGTAGCCTCCACTATCGGTCAAAATGGGACCATCCCAATTATTGAATTTGTGCAAACCTCCAGCTTTCTCCAATATATCCAAACCAGGGCGCAAATACAAATGATAGGTATTTCCCAAAATGATTTCGGCTCCAATGGGATCTCTCAATTCATGTTGGTGTACTGCCTTTACAGTTGCAGCTGTTCCCACGGGCATAAAAATCGGCGTCTCAATCACTCCATGATTGGTTTCAATTCGTCCCAAACGAGCTTTGGTTTCTTTGTCTGTATGTAACAATGTAAATCGCATCGGGCAAAAATATGCTTTAATTAGCTAATTTTACACCCAAACCATCTCAATCACCTTTGAACAATTTCATTTTTTATCTCTTTGTCTGTGCCTCAAGCATCCAGATATTGTATTATTTTCTAATTTTTGGAAGATTTGTGGCACGCAGTAAAAAACAGAAAAAAAAATTTCAAAAAAATCATCCCAAAGTTTCTGTTATCATCTGTGCCAAAAATGAGATGGAAAATTTACAAGAAAATCTTCCCCATATTGTCCACCAAAATTACCCCAATGATTTTGAAATTGTTTTGGTCAATGATGCTTCGACTGATAAAACTCTAAATGTTATTGAATCCTTTGCGGCCAAGTTTCCGTATATAAACATTGTAAATATCACTGGTGGAAATCGGAAGAATTTAAAGGGCAAAAAAAACGCTCTTCAAGCAGGCATTTCGGCTGCAAAATACAACTATTTGATACTAACTGACGCTGATTGTAAGCCTAATAGCAACAATTGGCTACGCTTAATCGCAAACAACTATACTAATTCTATACAGCTTATTCTAGGGTATGGGCCGTATGAATACAGGCGTGGTCTACTCAACAAATGTATTCAATACGAGACACTCATGACCGCCTGTCAGTACTGTTCCCATTTTGAATGGGGTATTCCCTATATGGGAACTGGAAGGAATTTGTCCTATACCAAAGAAATTTTTCTAAAAAATGAAGGATTTAAAAATATCAATCAGGTCAAATCTGGTGATGATGATTTGTTGGTAAGTAAAATTGCCAATAAAAAAAACACCTGCTTAGAACTCCATCCAGACAGCTTTTGTTATTCCAAACCACCTGAAAAATGGAAGGATTGGTACCATCAAAAGCTGCGTCATATCTCAACTTCTTTTCACTACAAACCCATCCATCAATTCACTTTGGGCATCTATGCCTTCTCTCATTTTTTTGTTTATGTAGGTTTCATTTTTTTGGCATTCCAAAATTTTGGTTTGGTTTTTGCTCTTTGTCTATTGGCGGTGAGGTTGCTAATTCAGATAGTAATCTTTCATAATTTGAAAAAACTGTTTGACAGTCCCCTCACTGTAACACAACTACTACTCATCGACATATTGTTTGTTATTTACTATGTAATTTTCTCTATTTCGATTAATCTACATAAATCAGTACTATGGAAGTGAAACAGCTACGAATTAAAGGATGTGTTAAGGACGCTCACACTGGCCTACCCCTAAAAGGCGTCAAAATTACTACTGAAAACAACTTAAAAGGAAAACAGACAACAGACAAAGGCAAATTTGCCATCAATGTGCTCCTCAAAAAAGAAGAAGCACAACTCAAATTCTCCTTTCCTGGCTACAAAGCCATCAAAAGATTGGTTTCTGACACCAAAGGTGATACGGAAATGACCATCTCTATGTTCAAAGACAGAGATTTTAAGGATATGGATGACCATTCTCTTATTACCAAAGCTTTGGACGGTAGCCAAAAAGCCTTTGCTACTTTGATGAAACGCTACAAAGATTCTGTTTATTATGTTGTCCTCAAAATGGTCAACAAGCCTGAAGATGCAGAAGATTTGACTATTGAGGCATTTGGTAAAGCATTCAACAAACTGGATAAGTTTAGTCCTGACTATGCTTTCAGTACTTGGTTGTTCCGCATCGCCATCAACAACTCTATCGACTTCATCAGAAAGAAAAGATTGTCTACACTTTCTATTGACAATCCAATCAGCAATGAAGATGGAGACACGCTTACGCCACACATCTCATCTGATGCTCCAGATCCAGAGGAAAAATTCATCAAAAATCAACGCAAGGTTTTGATGCGTGAAATCACTGAAAAATTAAGCCCTAAATATCGTCAATTGATTGAGCTTAGATTTTTCAAGGAACTTTCGTACATCGAAATTGCAGACGAAATGGATTTGCCCATTGGAACAGTCAAAGCACAATTGTTTAGAGCTAAACAATTGCTACACAATATCTTAAAAAATAGTGTATACTTTTAGTATGATGTTTAACTTTTAGTATGATGTTTACTTTTAATTAAAAAAGAAACGATCAACTCCCCCTTTTTCCTTCAATATACTAGCTGTTGATGTGGCTAGTGTATGTAGTGAAACTTGTCTATGTGTACAAGATTCAAACATTGATAACATCACACTGAAAGGTTGGAAAATGTGTCAATCCCCCGATTGGCACATTTTTACATTTTATACCCCCAAACAAGGCACCCAAACAACATAAAATACGCCCGATAGTAGCGGATACCCCCGTTGGTTTTACCAAACCAACGGGAGTAGCAGCGGATAGCGGGGACACCACATGCAAACGAAGCACCCAAC
>JAHDIA010000194.1 GCA_020631035.1 Chitinophagales bacterium
ATTGCTGTCAGAAGTATAAATCTGATATAACTCATTATTTATTTTTTTGCATTTTAGAATAAATCTAAAGAGAATTGTTCAAAACAGAACACTCATAAATGAATGTCCTGTTTTAATATGTATATCGAACAATCAATTTAGAAGTTAGTAGGGCGGTTGATTAGTCTCTATCGCTCAATTCAGGTGCTTCGTCACCCTCAGTTTTGATATAAGTAACACTACAGTTTTCGCTTACTCTAAAAGTGTAGTAACGGTGCTTTAAACAAGTATTTTCACAATCGTCATAAGCTACATCGTATGTTACTTCGTAAGCATCTGCTTCGCCAGCTAGTGCCATTACTGTGATATTGTCACCATCACCAGACAAGTTACTTACAGTTGCATTTTCAACACCTTCGATTGCTGCAAATTGGTCAGCCAAAGCTTGGGTATTGATTAAGTCTTCAGATACCAACTCTACCAAAAGGGTATTTGTTTGTTGAATGGTTTGAGCTACTTGTAGATCGTAAGCTACCAATAAATCGTCAACAGTAGGATTAGAGGTAAAACGGTCTCCGTTGATCCAAGGTGCTCCCCAAGGAGTAACATTAGAATCGGTGCTAATAGTCACCCAAATTCTGTCTAATGCAAATTCTTGGTGAATGTGAACATCGTAAACATCTATTACTGAGTCTCTTGCTGCAAAGTCAGATGCGTGAATGGCTGTCAAAACATCAGACATACGCTCTACCAAAGCTGGTGGAGTAAGAACAGAAGAAACAGATGAAGAAGAAGTAGCATTCAATGCTAATAAGAATGCATCGTCTTCATAAAATTCTTTGGTTTTATCGCTAACATCACCACATTTATCTACAGTATCCTCATCATCACCTGTAGAGGTTGGGTCATCAGATTCACAGGCTACAAAAAACATTGATGTGCAAAGTAAAAGAGCACCTATTTTTGACCAAAATTTGTTCATGATAATTTAATAATTTATTATGTTATTCAATTTATTTAAAATTAATGTTTGCTTGTTTTTTAAAACAATGAACGAAAACAATTATGTTCTTTGACAATTATCTGATTACTTCGATTGTAATCAATTGGTTTTCGCTAGTACTTGATGCAGATTTTTCTACTTCATCAATTTTATAGGTGATTTTGCTTGGAGAAACATTGTAATCACTGTTTAAAATTTGAGCTAATTTGACAGCGATGGTATTTGTTTTTTCGCTATTGGCCTTGGTTGTTTCAGCTTTAAAAATCAATTGACTGTTATCTGATTTATTAACTTGTTTGCCAATTTTTTTCAATTGATTTTTCAATTGATTGTTAACAGCGACTTCGTTTCCCACGAAATTGAATTCGTAAACATCTACACTTACTGTATTGGGATCGTTTGATGGTTCATTTTTTATTTTCCCCATCACTCGGTTAAAAAAACCTTCTTTTTCAACCTCCTCTCCGTTAGCTTCTGCTTCCTCTTTTGCTGCTTTTTTGGCTCTTTTTGCTTCTTTTTTAGCAGCTTTCTTAGCTTTTTTAGCAGCTTTTTCTTCAGCAGATTTTCTACCAAAGATTCGTTTAAAAAATCCTTTCTTCTCTTCTTGTACTGTTATTTCACTATTTGCATTGGTTCCGTTTTCTTGGTAGTATGAACTATCGTCATTATCCAAGTTGTTGTCACTTTTACCATTGCGTTTTTCCATTTTTCCACCTTCTTCGTAGTACTCGTCCTCGTATTCTTCCTCGCCCATTTCGCCATTTCTATTGGCTCTTTTTCTATCATCATTTCTTCTGCCATTATAGCTTTCATCATTGTCACCTTCATAGTAGTCATTACCTCTGTAGTTGCGTTTTCTACCATTGTTGTAGTTGTCATTTCCATTTCCCCCATTTCCATTATCCATTTGATTTTGAAGCTGTTGGATTTGGTTTTTCAAATCATTGATTTGTTGCTGATTTTTAACCTCACTATTTTCAGCTCTCAAGCGGTCAACCTCCAATTTCAACATTTCCACAGTAGGGTCATATCCAGAGCCTGAGCCACCATTATTCATTGGGTAGTTCACAACAGGAGCAGGTGTAGCAGGTGTAGATACCTGAGGACTTACAGGCGTTTCGGGTGCAGCAACTTCTTCAAGCTCTACTTCAATTTCTTCTACTTCAACCTCTTCAACTTCTACTTCAGTTTCCTCTATCTCTACCTCTTTATCTTTTCTATTCTTTTTCTTATCAGCTTTAGCATCTGTATCTTCTTCTACAATTTCTACTTCTTCTACAATGTCATCTGCCTTTTTATTTTCTGTATCAATCGTTTGATTACCTTGATCGTTGTCATTTTCCATTGTATAGACCGCTTCTGTATTCATATCATTGTCGGTCGTTGAAGGTGGAAATACAGGAGGGGTGAAACCAGAGCCTCTTTTCTTACTACCTTTTTTACTACTACGGTTAATGTTCCCACCAAGATTACCAATATTAAATCTTAAACCAAGGCTAGTAAATGCATAGAGGTCATTTTCTAAACCAGTTCTTTTGGCTCTATTATCTGCAATATAATTGGGATTTGGATTATAAGCCTGTTCTACAGTTGCATTTCCTCCAAAGTCTTCTCTTGTAACAGTTGATACATCATCCAAATAATCTGTAAACATGTATTTTACATCTGTTTGGAAATGTAGATGCCAATTTTGGCTCACTCTCAAACGAAGTCCCACACCAAAAGGAATGTTCATAATGGTCTGTTTGTAGTCTTTTTCTACATTGAGGTCAGACAAGTTGGTTTCAAAAATACCATCTTGAACAGGGTAGGGAGCAGTAGTATAATCGTAAAAAGGTTCTTTTGAGTCATCTTTTAAATCACCATAGACATCAAATTGAGTAACCCCAACACCTACAAAGAAATAAGGAGCCAAAAAGGCTGTTTCTTTTAATAAACGGCCATTATCGGTACGAAAAACATAAGTACCACTGAGGTCTTTAATTTTTGTATAGAAGTTGAGTGCACGATCTCTATAGGTTGGGTCTTCAGCGTTGAGGTCATTGGCAGTGATACTACCCCAATTCCCATTAATAACGAAACTGGACCCTCCGCTCATTCTTTTTTCTAGAAAGATACCATAAGAAAAGTTGCGACCATCTTGATTGAAGCGATAGTGGTTTTTTATCTCATCTCCCAACTTGGGTGTCAAATCACCATAATAGTTCATATAACCTGCCCCAAATCCAAGACGCCAAGAGCTATCCTGTGCAGAAGCAGCATTAGATAAAAACAATAAAGAGAACAGGAATAATCCTGTAAATTTTATGAAATATTTCATTACTGAAATGATTTTTTTATTGTTAAAATTATTCTTATTAAATAAAAATTATTTGCTTAAAAGCTAGAGATGGATTAGTCTAGTTTGCCCGAAATTTTGAATTGGGCACTTAAACCAACAAAAGGACGTACTTTAACATTACGAACATCCAAGCTAAGTCCATCAACAGATCTGTCTTCTAGGAAAGTTGCCCCAACATTCAATTTGACAAACTTTAAAAATTTGTATCCCAAGGCAGCATACAGAGGACGCCCAACAATGGGACCGCTTGTTTCTTGACCAGTGTCTTCATCTTCAAAGTTTTTGATGAATACCCCTGCACTGATTGACGCATTTCTTAAGATCGCAGGAGCAAATGCAGGCTTACCCAATGGTAAAACAATGCCCGCATACATACCTCTAAAGTAATTAAAATCATCTAAGTCACCGTCTACATAAACAGCACCATATCCAGCTTGTAGTGTTAAGGCACCCGAAGATTTTTCTGTTTCAACATCAGAAACTTTTCTACGTTCAGCCAAAACATAAGCATCTTGCATAACATAAGGAGACGTTTCATTGTGTAATAGAGTCTTTAATTCTCCAATAAGTTTTTGAGCATATTTGCGTTTTGCTTCTGTTTTTTTATCGTCTTCCTTTTTTAGGATGTTGACATCAGCAGCAGAAAGTTTGGTATCATTGACTTGGTCAATTTTGTAACGTACAATATCTGAAAAGCCTGGGAAGTCAAATTGAGTCACAGGATCATAGTAGACCAATGATTTATCAACGATGCTATAAAGATCGTTCATAATGGTTCCTGTGTTTTTGTTGAAGCTGATTTTGCGAGAATTGACAGATACGATTCCGTCAACATAACCATCCAAAGAAGTAAAGATTTGTTGTTGGATGCGTTTTTTATCAGATTTTTCTGTCAAACGATAAAAGCCAATTTCTATGTCGTAAATAGCATTGCTACGCAATTTGTACTTTACTGGGATAGACAAAGAAGTGTTTTGGTTACCTGTTGAGCGAGTCCACTCGGTCATATACACAGGCTTTTCTTTGTTGGCCTTAAAAATTACTACTTCGACTTTACTAACATCAGCAGGAACTTGTCCACTAATGTTGAAGTATGTTTCCGAAGGTAGTAAGTCACCTTGATTGAATTGGTTGTACTCATAGTCATAGACAACCGACGGATATTGAGCATTCAATGCTAATCCGAAAAAAACGAGAACGAATAAACTAAAAAAGTATCTCATGTTCTTTTATTAAAAATTCTTTTTATGACAAATTAATTATTTATATTCCTTGTAAGTGTTAATATTTGTACATATCATATACATATTAGTTACATACTAAGTAACTAATAAGAGAATACCTTTTATAGCCAATTTTGTTACAAATTAATCCTAAAATTGGACATAAGGGTATGATATATTATACTCTTAAGTCAGTTAATGAAAACAATAAGTATTGAAGAAATGAAGCGAACTGCCTAACCTCTCTAAACATAAACTTGCTGACATTGGTTTAGAATCTATTTGGTGTTAAAGTCACTATAAAAAGGGGGGATAAAGCCTAAAGAAGTGTTAAATTTTTGAATAAAGGAAACTTTTGAACGAGCTGGCATTCATTTTGGTAGGTTTTAGGGTTCATTTTCCATTTTTTGACTAAAAAATCAACTAACTGATGAGGTAGAAAGCGTCAGTACGACACTTATTTTAACCCTCTGGATCGAGCCACAATGCACCATACTCATTGACCAAAATATCGTCATAGTGATCGGCTTTATCAAAAAGGTTTTTGAAGACAGGCAAGGCGGTTTCTTTGTTGAAGTATTTTTCGTAAATGATGAAAGAAAGTACAACATGTTTGCTATTGATGCTAAAAAACAAGCCTTCTAATTGATAATTTTCTTTTAATAGGTAATGATACAACTCTCCAATATTTTTTCTTGGTAATTGTACCAAATGAGCATCACCAAGTATAAATCCTGTTTGTTCTACATAGGTAACTCTAATGGTGGCACTTCCCTGTTCAATTTCCCACATATTGTGTCCTCTACGAGCTAGTTTTACATCTTTGCCAATTCCTCGTATGATTTGCTCTATCAATTGGGCACTACCATGGGTTTGATATTCTGAATGGGCAGGAAAACTAATACGATAGCCACAATGTGGGCAATAGCCATCTTGCAACTCTTCTGCTACCAAAATATTGGAACAAGAAGAACAACGCTGAGCTAATTGGCCAACAAACTCCTTATAGTCATCAATGGCTTTTTGTAAGTATTCTATGGGAATGGCAAATCCTAGATTGTCTCCACCTTTGATGATAAAGGTATTGATACCAGTTACTTCGCCTTCTTTGTTGACCAATGGACCACCACTATTGCCAGGATTGATGGCGGCATCTATCTGGATGTAGTTTATGCCATTTTGCCATCTATTGGCTTTGGAGACAATGCCTTGTGTTGCAGAAAATTTCAATCCATATGGGTGTCCTATGGCCACGATTTTCTCTCCATCTTTTAGTTTATTGGAAGTTGCCAAAGGAACAGAGGGTAAATCGACTGCTTGAGGCGGTTCCAACATCGCAAGGTCGAAATGAGGATCGGTGTATAAAACTTTGGAAACAGTGTTGGGAAATAGTTGACCGTTGATGACTACCTCGGCATTTCCTCGCACAACATGTTCATTGGTGACAATTACATTGAATGCCTTCAAATAAAAACCTGTCCCATTTCCTAAAGGAGTTGAGATTTGAATGATGACATTGCGATAAAGATCAATTACTTCCTGCATAGTACAAAGATACCCAATTGGGTGGATTTATTAAACAAAACACATACAAACAAAAGCAAGAGAGAGTTACTAGGTCGTACTTTCGTAATTGATATTTTTGAGTTCTTGGAACATGCTCTCCACAAAATTCAAATTGGAATCAAATTTTAGCTTAGATATATTGAATGAGAAACTAGGGTATTTCTCAATAGCCTGATTTTGGATGTTTTTGATTCGTTTTTGAATGATGTTGCTGTTCAATTTATTTGCTGTAGTATCATAAGGCAAATTGCTAAAGTTCAGAGCTTCCATAAAATCGGCATTTAAAACTTCAATAATGAGCCCCATCAATAAGCGAGAGGGAATCCGCAAACCATAATTGAACAAGGCATATTGGGCAATGTACTCCAAGTGCTCCAATGCCATATCTGTCTGATTGTTCTTTTTGTACCATTCAATGCTCTTTAATTCTTCTGACAACAATTGGACAACCGCCTTGTGAGCAGTAGGAGTGGTAATGCCAAATGTGGCTTTGACCTTATACAATTCATCAAATATTTTGTCCTTTTTCCATCTCAAAATGTTTTCAAATGTTTGAATCATTTTGTTGTTGCGTTCGGCTTTGGATAGTTCAAAATTGGTAAAGAAAGTGCGATGAATCTTCTCAATTTCATCCATTAGTTTGCCATGTGGTGTTAGCAAGTAATCTATTTTGTAAGCGAGATTTAATAACAAATAAGAGATGCTGCCCTCAAAGCGTTGTCTGTCTAGAAGATTGATTTTTTTGAGGGTTTGATTGATCCATTTTTGTAGGAATTCAAACTTTATTTCTAATTCAGACTCATTCAATTTTTCGATGTGTGCATCATCTATAGAGGTGAGTGTTGGAAATTCAGTCAAAAGCAAATCGTCTTGCTTGTCACTACGAATGGCTACTTCTTTTAGGGCATAATATAGTTTTTCGGGCGATCCATCGAGGGTACTGGTGTCAAATTTTAGGCAAATCACTCCATCCTGTATGGCATAGCGACTATAGCGAAGACTATAATTCATTTCCAGTAACTTACGCATAACAGCAACATTGAGCTTATCATAAGAGGCAACATTGACTTCTGCAATCAATTTCTCTTTACTTGCTAGCCCCTTGACTACCTTAGAACCTTGGTAGATTTCAAATTCAATTTGCCCATTTTGTTTGGTAGTCTTGACATTTTCCTCTTCTTCATCCAAAAGGTAATTGAAAAAGTGATCATAAGACTCTAAGTAATTTTTTGATTCAAAAGCTATTAAAGATTTGTTCCAAAAATCAACTTGTTTGTCAGATTTGAAAGAGTCAGTATACCTACCAAAACCAATGGTGTGTTCCTTTTCTGTATTGGAACGAAACCACGAAAAAATCTTTTCTATCAATTCCAGCTAAATTTTATGAATTTCAAATATACAAAAGGGATTGCTATGATTAAACAATTAGCCAAAACTTTTGAGTACTGTAATTGTCTTTTGCAACATCTCGTCTGTAAAGTCTAAATGGGTGACAAATCGTACATTTTGTGGGCTAAATTCGATGGCTTTAATGTCGTTTGCGGATAAGTATTGTATGAAATTTTCTCCCGATACATCTTCAATTAATCTGAAAATGAGAATATTGGTGTCCACAGGCAATATATCGGCGACATATGCAGTCGAACGAAGGCTTTCTTCTATTGTCTTTGCTCGTCTATGATCCTCTTTGAGTTTGGCAAGATTGTTGTCAAGTGCGTAAATACAAGCGGCTGCCAAAATGCCCGATTGTCGCATTCCTCCCCCCATCACTTTACGGACCTTTCTTGCACGTTTCATCGTTTTTTTATCACCGATTAAAACCGAACCTACAGGAGCTCCCACACCTTTGGACAAACAAACCGAAACAGTGTCAAATATTTCCCCTATTTGTTTAGGCGTAATTTTGCTTTCTTCCAATGCATTGAAAATACGGGCACCATCAAGGTGGAGTTTAAGGCTATGTTCTTTACAAAGCCTTTGAATGTCAAGGAGTTGTTGTAAATTATAGTAACTACCCCCACCTTTGTTACAAGTGTTTTCCAATACCACCAATGAACTATTGGGCAACCAGTCGGCTTCGGGATTGATGCCACTTTTGATTTGGTCGGCTGTCAATCGACCTCTATCCCCCTCTAGTAATTTGACACTTACAGAGGAATGATAGGCATAGCCACCCACTTCATAGTTGTAAATATGTGCCAATTTGTCGGTAATGACTTCGTCCAAAGGACGGGTGTGTAATTTGATGGCAATTTGATTGGTCATTGTACCCGAAGGACAATAAATGGCCGCCTCTCGACCAAATAGTTCTGCTGCTTTGGCTTCCAATTGATTGACACTAGGGTCTTCGGCAAAAACATCGTCACCCAAGGGAGCTTGCATCATAAATTCTTTCATGGCTGCCGAAGGCTGGGTGACAGTGTCGCTTCTTAAATCTATTTGCATAAGTTAGTAGAGATTATCTTTTAAATGTATTACTGTAACAGTGGCAAGGTAGACCAAGAAGTGATTTGTTCTACAAATCTTGGACCCAAGCTCGGTTTTAGGATTAGAGGGAAAACAAGCCCGAATACAGCTCCCCAAAAGTGAGCATCGTGTCCAATACCATCGTTTCTTTGGGTTCTGGCTGAATAAAATTCATAGGCCAAATACAACAAACCAAATACAATGGCTGGCATTGGTATGGGTATGGGGAAGATGGTGATGGTCGAAAGGGGGAAAACCAAAATACTGGCGTATAGTACTGCCGAAACTGCACCAGAAGCCCCCAAGGCTCTATAGTGCGAATGGTTTTGGTGCTTCAAATAAGATGGAATGCTTGCCACAATAATGCCCAATATATACAAAGCGATGTAGTACAAATTGCCCATTGAGCCAAATAGGGCATTGAAAATTCGTTCGATGTTTGAACCAAAGCTGTACAATACAAACATATTGACAAACAAATGGAAGAAGTCGCCATGTATGAAGCCTGAACTGATAAAACGGTGATAATGTCCGTCTTTTTTAATCAAATAGGGAATAAACATCAATTGCTCTCTCAATTGGTGGTTGTTGAAACAAATGAAGGATACAATACAGGTAATGACGATGATAATGAGTGTGATAGAAAGTGTCATTGATGGAATTTGGTTTCAATTAGGAAGCAAAATTATAAATAAGTCTCATTTAAAAAAATTGTTTTGGACGGAATGTTGGTGGCTTCGTTTGCATGTGGTGTCCCCGCTTTTCATTGCTATGGCGGTGTTGTAAGAATATTTTGATTCACTGTCACGCCGTCACAGACGCACGGCCGTACGTCTCTACGGATATTGAATGGATACCGCCATATCCATTGCAATCGGGCGTAATATCGGTTCTTTTAGTCCTTCGTTGTAGATGATTTTATAGATTTCAAAAGGTGTCACCTTTTTTATAAAAGCGTAGGATGAGCGGGAGGAAGCCCCCTTGTACGTAGCCTAAAATATGCGTTGGCTAACCTGACCATAACGCAGCCATGAA
>JAHDIA010000195.1:0-3746 GCA_020631035.1 Chitinophagales bacterium
ATTTCTACAATCTCTTGTTCGAGTTGCTTACGGGTTTTGGCAACAATTTCTTCAATTCTGGCAGGGTGAATACGTCCATCTGCGACCAAACGCTTGAGTGACAATCTTGCAATTTCTCTACGCAAAGGATCGTAACCAGAAATTACCACCGCTTCGGGTGTATCATCTACAATGATTTCGACTCCTGTAGCCGCTTCAAGTGCCCGAATATTACGCCCTTCACGACCAATGATTTGTCCTTTGATGTCATCTGTATCAATATTGAATACTGTAACTGCATTTTCAATCGCTTGTTCTGCGGCAGTTCGTTGAATGGTTTGAATGATGATTTTCTTAGCTTCTTTGTTAGCCTGTTGCTTCGCCTCGTCCATCTTTTCCTTTACATAAGCCATCGCCTCTGTTTCTGCCTGACGAGTCATTGTCTCTATCAATTGTTGTTTGGCTTCCTCAGCAGTTAGTCCTGCCACATTTTCCAACTTTTGCGCCAACTCCAACTCCGCCTCTTCCTTTTCCTTTTCAAGAGCTTTGCGTTTCTCTTTTAATTCTGCTTTCGTCTCACTCAACTGCTTTTTTTGATTGCCAAGTTCCTCCTTTTCTTTTTTAATGCCATCTCTTTCCTTCTGAACCTTGCCCTTTTCTAAGTCCAATTCTTTTTTCTTCTTGTCAATCACATTCACTTGTTGATTAAGAGTATTTTTCATTTTATCAACCTCTTTCTCTTTGGACTTTAGACTGTTGTTTTTTTGGTTGATGCTATTCTCTTTTGATTTAAGACTGCGTTCCTTGTCTTCAAAAGATTTTCTCTTTTTGTCTAATTCTCTTTCTGTATCAGTTTTTATTTTAAGGTATTTTTCCTTTGCCTCCAAAATCCTTTCCTTTTTCAAAGCCTCACCATCCATCTCCGCACTATTTACAATGCGTTTTGCCTCTGCTTCTGCATTCTTTTTGATGTCATTAGCGGAGCCTTCCCCTATTTTCCTTCCTCCAAAGAATCCCACAATGAGGCCAACAATACTGAGAATTATTGGCACTATATATTCCATAATACTTGTAATTATATATATGTAAAAATCAAAAGTAAGCTTTACCAATTGGCAAGCTCCTTTTATTCATTATTTTATAATATAAGGAAGCAATGTCCTAACAAGATTATTGTAGGAGTTATAAGTGTGATACACACTTTTGGTAGGATCAAAATAAGTGAATTAAATTACGGCTCAAACCCCTTCAAAGAAGTTGAGCAATTTTTCATCTAGATTGTGAAGCATCCCTTCAACATCTGTCATACTTTCATGTTGTTGTTTGGTCTTGAGATAGTCTACTGTTATAAGCAGCAATGCCATCCCTAGATAATCCCTTTGCCCTTGAGCCTGGTATTTTTTTCTCAAATTGGCGACTCGTTCATTAATAAGCTTTGCTGCTTCACGTACTACCGCCTCTTCTTCCTTTCTAATGGTCAACCCAAAACTCCTATCAACAACATTTATGTTGACATTAATAAGCTGATTATCCTCTGCCATTAGACACGAAATTTATGTTTGTGATGATAAAATTACTTATTTTCCTTTCCCTAAGGATCTACCTACCCCCACTAATTCAACATTCTTCTATATATATATTATTAATTACCTATATATCTTAAATAGGTAATGTACTTATCTATTTCAAGTATATACATCCAATAGCTCATTGAAGACTTACCTACTCAATGAGGCAATACACTTATCTATTTCAAGTATGTATTCATCTAACATACCATTGAGGTCTTCTCTCTCATTATGGGTCAAACCCATTCCCTTTTGCTTTTTGAGTATGCTCAATGTTTTTTCAAGTTTACTAATATGGTTTTGTTGCCAATCAACTTTGTCTTGCAAGCGTTTTTGCTCTTTTTCTAAATTGTAATTGTGCCTAGCAACCTCCATATAATCTTGCATTAAGACATCTATCTTTTTTTCTATACTTGATATTTTGGTTTTAATTGATTGCATTTACTTTATTTATCATAAATGTAACATGAAAAAATGGTTTTTTCTCATTATAATATTGAATTTACAAAAAAAGCCCCTAAACGCCAAACTTTTCGTTTTTTATCCTAATGTGCAAATTAGCACGATTAAAATGTCCTTCATTCCTTGACTATTTTTGTTGCGCTCCTAGTGTATTTTCAAACTGATAAATCAATTTACTCATCAATTTGTCCACTTCTTTTTTGGTAAGGGTCTTGGTCTCATCCAAAAAAGTAAAGCTCACTGCATAAGACTTCTTGTCTGCACCCAATTTTTCGGCATCTTCATACACATCAAACAGATTGATATTGGTCAATAATTTTTTGCCAATTTTTCTAGCAATGATCTCTATTTCTCCAAAGCCCACCTTTTTGTCTATCAGCAAAGCAACATCTCTTTTGATGGCTGGGTATTTGGGCAATGGAGCAAAGTTATGTTCTTTATTACTGCTTATTTTGTGTACCAAATTCCAATTGACGATGGCACAATATACCTCACCACTTACATCCATTTTTTCTGTTAGATTGGGGTGCAACAAGCCCATCTTAACTAAAGCTTGTTTGTTGTGTTCATAGGCTAAGCCATAAGCATATGCTTCTTCTCCTTCAAGTTCTATACTTTTGTATTCATCAATGCCCACACGACTGAGTAAGTTATTGACTACTCGCTTCAAATCAAAGAAGGAGGTTTTGGAGACACCACCTTGCCAAGTATCCTCACTGCTATTACCAGTGACGAAAATAGCCAGACTTTCTTGTTCCTTGTAGCCCTCTCCAGCTGTAGCATAGATGGTTCCCAACTCAAATAAGCGCAAATTACTGTTTTTGCGATTTTGGTTGTAAGCAATGCTCTCCAAACCTGAGAAATACATATTTTTACGTAAAGTATCCAACTCACTCGTCAAACTGTTGAGAATGGCAACTGTATTTTCTTCTTTTAATTTTTCTTCATAATAAGCAGACTGAGTGATGGAATTGTTCATCATCTCATTAAAGCCTTGCCCAACCAAATAATCTGCAGCAACATTTCGAAGCTTGGTCGCTTTGTCTCCCGCTTGAGCATAAGACAAAGAACTGTTCACTGCTTCAGGCATAGGAATGTTGTTGAATCCATAGATTCTCAAGATTTCTTCTATCAAGTCTATTTCTCTTAAAACATCTACTTTATTGGTGGGTACTTTGACGGTCAATTTGTCCTCATCTTGATTGACAGTCTCCATTTCCAAATTGTTCAAGATACTGTTAACGGTCTCCTTAGGAATTTCAATACCCGCCAAGCGATTGACTTGTTTGTAACGTACACTCACTTCTGGTCTAGTGACCTTTGCTGGATAGATGTCTACTATTTCCGAAGCAATTTCGCCCCCCGCCAATTCTTTGATGAGCAATGCTGCTCTTTTGATTGCCTCGACACACCCATTGGGATCAACGCCTTTTTCAAAGCGCATTGCTGCATCGGTTCTGAGATTGTGGTGTTGCGAAGTTTTGCGCAATCCAATGGCTTCAAAACAAGCACTTTCCAAGAAAATATTTTTGGTGCTGTCTTTAACTCCCGATGTGATGCCTCCAAACACCCCAGCAATACACATCCCATCTTCAGCATTGCAAATCATCAAGTCTTTGTCTGTAAGACTGCGCTCTATTTCGTCCAAGGTCGTGAATTTGCTTCCATCGGGCATTTTCTTCACCACCACTTTTTTGCCTTTAATTTCATCGGCATCGAAAGCGTGTAGGGGTTGAC
>JAHDIA010000195.1:3756-9565 GCA_020631035.1 Chitinophagales bacterium
TGCTGATGGGACGCACCCCAATTGCCAACAATTTTTGCTTGAGCCATTCAGGCGATTCTTTGATGGTGACATTGGTAAAGCTCAATCCTACATAACGAGGACAAGCTGCTAGGTCCTCTACCACTACCTCAATGGGTAAGTCATTGTTGTCGATGGCAAAAGCAGATACATCTGGCATTTTTACCTCTTGTTCAAAGCCTGACTCGTTGAGTTTGAGGGCAGCCGCTAAATCTTTGGCCACTCCAATGTGACAAGTGGCATCAGAACGATTGGGTGTTAAACCAATTTCAAATACATAATCCTCGACCAAGTCTAGAACCTCTTTGGCAGGCTGTCCAATAGCCGTATTGGGATCTAAGACCATAATACCATCGTGGGCGGTTCCCAGCCCAATTTCATCTTCGGCACAAATCATTCCTCTCGATTCTTCTCCTCTTACCTTGCGTTTGCCTATTTGAAAAGGTTCGCCTTCGGTTGGATAGATGGTTGTTCCTACAGTTGCTACCACTACTTTTTGCCCTGCAGCTACATTGGGTGCGCCACAAACAATTTGCAATGGTTCTTCTCCGCCAACATCTACCTTTGTCAAACTCAATTTGTCAGCATTCGGATGCTTCCAGGCTTCGAGTACATGACCAATGACCAAACCTTCTAGTCCTCCAGGAATGCTTTGGTATTTATCAAAGTGTTCTACTTCGAGACCTGTTCCTGTTAATGCTTCTGCCACTTTTTCTACGGGCAAATCAATGTTGAGGTAATCCTTGAGCCAGTTGTATGAAATTTTCATTGAGCCTTGTTTTTATTTAAATCCTTTCTAAAAGGGTATTTTTTATGGGTAATTGAATTAAGCAAAATTGCCATCTTAAAGAATGACATTTAATTATGTACAATGTTTTTAAACGTATTTTGGTGCCAAATTTTGCAAAATTACGTTATGTATGGCGAAAGTTCAAGGATATATGCGGAAATAGGGAATAGGATATGGCTAGAAATGGGAGCCTTTGAGACGAAGGACAAAGAGATGCGAATCTACGCCCGATTGCAATGGATACCCCGCAATGATAGATACTGACCATCATTGATTGAGCTTATTTTGAAATAAATACCCACTGAGCATCGGAATTGTGCCTATCCAAAATGAGGAGTAGAAATGAAAAGCGGGGACTTGCTGTCGTTTGAAAAATAGAGCGTTCCGTCCTAATTAATTGAAAATTCAAAACTTAAAAATCTAAATTCTAAGTAGTGTGACAAATTTATCTTAATATTTTATGATGGCGTCTTTTTGGCTTCTACTGCGTTGAAAATACTCGCCTTAGCTCTGCTAGGGCTCCGTTTTTCGCCTTGTATAAGCTCAAAAAAAAGCTCATCAAAAATGTAACCTTAATTATGTCACACTACTTACTAATTCGTAACTCTACATTCTAAAATCTAAATTCCCCTTACCGTTCATTCTGAATCACACCATTGTGGTAAACTCGGTAATCGCCATTGCCCAATTCAAAGAGAATAACCCGACCGTATAGTTCAAAACTGGCAACAATGTCTTGACTGACTTGGACAACCTCACCTTCGTAAAAAGCTCTGAGACGATTCTCGGCATCAAGATAGGTAACCACGCCATTGAAGTATTTAAAATCAATGGGGCGATAGGCTTCGATTGGGTGGATTTTACCATCGTAGTAGACACTAAAATAATTGCGTTCATCTACAAAAACGATGGTATTGTCGATGACATCGTAGAATTGGGGAGCCAAGGGTGAAATTTCCTCGGCTTCAAGGCTGCCTTCTCGAATCATATAAAAACCACCCCTATCGTCTACATAAGCGGCTACTTTATCGCCTACTTTGTAGGATTTAGGAGCGTAAGAAGACAAGTCTATTGTTTCTTTGTCTCGCCACATTTTGAACTCATTGTATTCATCTACATACAAAACTAGGTCATTGCCTATTTTATAGGTAATGGGAATATCTATGATTTCGTAGGTTTCCCCATCTTTGTGAAATTGCAACCAGTCACCATTGTCAATGTAAGCTATACTGTTATCACTTACTTGCATTGGTGCTGCATCTGACTGTGAAAAAACAACCGTTCTAGCTGTATAGCTTGGATCTACAATGTGTTTTTCGCCTTTGTAAAAAGCTTTGAGTCCTCCATAAAAATCAATGAATGCCACGATGCTGTCTCCTGCAATAAAAACGGGATCATCTTGTAGACTGAGGTTATGATTTTTGACATGGTCTATGACGGTAAAAGCTCCACCCACCTTTATAAGAATGTAGTGGTTGGTAATCTCATAATCTTCGAGCACATTTCGAAGGTGTAGGAGTTCTTTGACACCTTTGCGGTAATAAACGACCTCGTCTTGAGAATTGTAATAAATGATGAAGTCGCTACCCACTCTGAAAAACTCAGCGGTATTGTGGTCGAGTTGGACCATTTCACCATCGTCGTAATACTGCAAGCGACCTTGTCTATCGTGAAAAGCAGCTACATTTTGTGCAGAAGCATAGCTCGTCAATAAGCATAACAAACAAAGCACTAATGAGGTATATTTCATAACTGGGGTTTTCATTCAATTAAAGACTTATTTGAGTAGGTAATGTTTATTCCATTGAGTTTTTTGCCAATTACATTACCTCCATCAAACTGCGAATGGCAATAAAACGCTCTTTGTACCGCTCAGAGTGTTCTGCTTGCAATTTTCTTCCTACCGTTTTCTGATAAGTCTCCAATTCATTCATACTAGAGCAAAAATATTGAATGGCATAGGTAGTCGTTCCATCCTCTTCAGTGGGGAAAATCAATTTACAAAACTTATGTTCTGTAAAAAAGCCCGTCTTCATCACATCTGGAATGTGGGTTTTGCGCATCCATTCAAGCCAGTCTTCTTTGATGGCATTGTCTATTTTGACAGTTACATTGTATAGAATCATTGTTTATTGAGTTGATTGTTTGATTAAGTAATTGGGGCAAAATATGGTCTAATTACCTAATCAACTTAATTACTATTTATCTTGAGCTTGTTAAAGAATGGGGCAACGTCATTGACATTGAGGCTGCGTTTTGGTCTGGTTAACCAGCGCAAGCTTTGGGCTACGTCTTAAATTTCATCCATCCGCTCATCCTGCACTTCTGGTCTAAGAAGCTGTTTAAAATCTCCATTCTACATTTTATCATATATATATAGTTTTGGCATAGTGGACATTTTTTAGTCCAAATCACTAAAATGCCTCATCAAAAATGATAACTTTGTTCAAACTTCAACAATTTTGTGTGGATTATTTTTAAGTATGAACAAAAATAATTCTTTATTACAAAAAACTATAATAGGTTGTAAATATTGACAAATACTAAACAAATAGTCGAATTTTATTCCTTCAAATAGTCTAATTGGCTTGATGCTGTAACCATCTAGTCCATTTTGTTACTATTTTAGAAGGTCAATGTAGTATTGACACATATTATCTTCTTTTATAATAAAACTAATGCCTTTTTATTCATGCAGTACAACAATAATTGGATATACAAACACTATATTAATTCCTTTAGCATTATGAAAAAAATTTTATACTTATTGACTTTACTGGGGGCATTGAGCTTCTTTTCCTCAGAAGTCAATGCCCAGTCTATTGATGTTCAATTTGTGGAGAGTCCCAATAGCGATTGTGCCAATGACATCGTCTGTTTTACCATTCAAATTCGCTCAACGGATGGTGGTGATTTTATTGGCAACTCTTCTATTCGCTTTAACTACGACCCATCAGTTATTTTATTTGATGGTTTTTATTCTAGTGGGAATCCAGGTAGTTCTTATCTAAATAATGGTACTTATACCGATTTGGACTTTACAGCTGATCCTGGCTGTACACAAGTCAACTATCAAGAACAGTCTTATGATGGAAGTTTTGCAGGAGATTTCTTGTTAACAATGGTCTTATTGGGCAATACCAACTTTTTGACACCCTGTGTTGACATCAGCGATGGGGCTTGGTATGATGTATCTGAAATTTGTTTTGACATCCTTGACCCCAATGGGAATCCGATGTTAGAATTTGTAGGTGTTGAGAATGGTCCTCCTGTAGTAACAACTACAGACGAAACCAACTTTAATGATGGCACCAACGACCCTATCAATAAATATGACAATGGCACCTTTGGCGATTACAATACAGTAACACTCAATAATTCTTGTGCGTGTTTCCCTTGTATTTGTGCGCCTGAAACGCCTCCAACGATTACTTCTTCTGCGACACAAATTTGTCCTGTAGGAAGTACTGGCTTGACCAATCCTTTGTTAAATGCTGGTGTGGCAGCTCCTGCTGGTTATACTTATCAATGGCAACTCAATGGAGCTAATATTGGTGGGGCAACTGGTCAAACATATACTGCAACAACTGCTGGCAATTACTCGGTTTATTTGGTAAGCAGTGACAATCTTGCTTGTAATACAGTTCCTTCTAACATCATTGCAGTAAGCAATGCTTTGGCAGGATGTACTGATCCAACTGCTTGTAACTATCTTGCCACAGCTGTATGTGATGATGGTAGTTGTGAGTTTGCCCCTTGTAATCCTGGTTGTACCGATCCTTGTGCTACCAACTATGATCCTACGGCTGATGGAGACGACGGTTCTTGTATACCATATGATACGGTTTGTGATGATGGATGTGCCTTGACAACGGATAGTTATGACTTTGTCAATTGTGAATGTGTGAATACGCCTCCCAATCCAGATGATGGATGTACTTTGACAACTGATTCATTTAATGCGGTCACCTGTCAAATCATCAATACACCACCAAATGTAAACGATGGTTGTGCATTGACAACCGATTCATTCGATGCAGCCAATTGTATGATTGTCAATGATCCACCTAATCCTGATGATGGATGTCCTTTGACAACTGATTCGTTTGATGCGGTCAATTGTGTTATTGTCAATACGCCTCCTAATCCTGATGATGGATGTCCTTTGACAACTGATTCATTTAATGCCGTCAGTTGTATCATCATCAATACACCACCAAATGTAGACGATGGTTGTGCATTGACGACTGATTCATTTGATGCGGTTAACTGTGCCATTATTAACACGCCACCAAATGTAGACGATGGTTGTGCCTTGACGACTGATTCGTTTGATGCAGTCAATTGTGTTATTATCAATGCGCCACCTAATGTAGATGATGGCTGTGTCTTGACAACAGATTCATTTGATGCGGTCAACTGTGCTATTGTCAACACACCTCCTGTGGTAGATGATGGATGTGCCTTGACAACAGATTCGTTTGATGCGGTTAATTGTGCCATTGTCAATGCTCCACCTAATCCCGATGATGGATGTGCCTTAACGACAGATAGCTATGATGCAGCCAATTGTATGATTGTCAATACACCTCCTAATGTAGACGATGGATGTGGTTTGACGGCTGACTCATTTGATGCAGCCAATTGTATGATTGTCAATACGCCACCTAATCCTGACGATGGATGTGCATTGACGACTGATTCATTTGATGCGGTTAACTGTGCTATTGTCAATACACCCCCTAGCTGTGATGATGGCAATGCCAATACAACAGATAGCTTTGATTTTGCGAATTGTGTATGTGTCAATACTATGAACCCTATTCCAGGGTGTACCGATCCTTGTGCGACCAATTACGATATGAATGCGAATGTAGATGACGGTTCTTGTATGTTCCCAAATTGTGATGATGGATGTCCATTAACGGCTGATAGTTTTGACAACATCAATTGTTTGTGTATCAATACTCCACCAAATGTGGATGATGGATGTGCTTTGAC
>JAHDIA010000196.1 GCA_020631035.1 Chitinophagales bacterium
ATACAATCCTGAAACAGATAGTTTTGAACGTTTCACTCACCAAGTCAACAATCCCCATAGCATCTGTGACAATCAAATCAATTGTTTATATGAAGATCGTAATGGAACAATTTGGGTTGGTACAGAAAAGGGCTTAAATGCCTATGATGCTGAACAAAGACAATTTATATCTTATCTCCACAATGCAGAAGATTCAAGTTCCTTAAACACCAATGCCATTCTTAACATTTACGAAGATGCCAATGACAATTTTTGGGTATCTACTTGGGGGGGAGGCTTGAGCTTGACGCATATTGCACAACAAACTCAACCACCTAGCAAATTATCTTTTCAACATTTTCAAGCTACACCTGACAAGGCGTACAGCCTACAACACGACAATATATGGGATATGGCAGAGGATGAAGAGGGCAATATATGGATTGCAAGCTTTGGAGGCGGCTTACAAATGATGTATCCCTTTGATGCTGATAAAGAGCAGAAACCTAAGTTTTTACAGTTTAAATCAGAAGGCACTCCCAACTCTATCAGCCACGATCTTTTGTTTGCTGTTGATGTATATAGGAACTATGTATTTGCAGGAACAGTGGCTGGATTGAATATTCTCGATCTCAATGATTTGAAGTCCTTGAATCAAGATAGTATACCTTTTAGACCCAATTTGCCCATTGATGTACATTTTTCTTCCTATACACACAAACATACTTTGGCAGACAGCCATTTGAGAGACATATATGTAGACAAACAGGGACGTATATGGTTTGCGACTATGGCGGGCATCAGTAGTTTTGATGCGAACGAAACAGGCTTTGAAATTTACTTGAGTAGTTTGGTAGGTTCGGAGAAAAATGTGGAATTTTCTGCTATCTTTTCCAAAGATGGAGAAACTTTTTATTTGGCAACCTTTGTAGATGGACTCATCAAGTTCAATACAAAGACCAAAGAAGTTAAACATTTTAATCATAAAGTAATTGATAAGCAAGGCTATTTTTTTACTGTTTTTTATGAGGAAGAGCAGCAGCAGTTATGGCTTGGAGATGCTGTGGGAATCTCTGTTTTTGATTTGGAAAAGGAGCAGTTTTTGAAACACATTCCATTGTTGCACCAAGATAGCACCAAGCAGCTAGACTATACTATAGTGAACAATATATTTCAGGATTCTAAAGGGCGTTTTTGGATAGCAACAACTGGTGGATTGGCGCAGTTTTATCCTACTGAAGAAAGATTTGAGTTTTACACTTCAAGCCCCTACGATTCTACAAGTATAAGTGATCAGGCAATTATCGATGTTTTTGAGGATAGCAATGAAGACATTTGGGTAGGAACTTTCAATGGACTCAACAAGCTCTTGGTAAATGAGGAAGGGCAAGTCAAGTTTCAACGTTTTTACCACGATCCTGAAGACAAAAGTGCCATCTGTAGCAATACCATTTATGCTTTTTGTCAAGATACAGATGGTTTTTGGTTTGGTACAGCAGATGGCTTGGGGAAGTACTTGTACGATACCAAAGAATTTATCAATTTTAAACATTCTAAAAGTTTAAAACCAACGGTTGTACACAGTTTGCTAAAAGATGAACAAAAGAATATTTGGATGGGAACCCGCAATGGTTTGTATTTTTACAATCCCAACAAAGATTTTGCAAAAGAATACAATGTGGAAAACGGTTTGCCGAGTAATAATTTTTTAAAAAATTCTACTTACAAAGACAAAAATGGTGAATTGTATTTTGGTGGAGTAGGAGGGTTTGTAGGCTTTCAACCAAGCAAAATCAAAGTCAATGATGAAGTGCCACAAATCGTAATCAGTGATTTTTTAATATTTAACAAACCTATTGCATTTCAAAGAGAACTGCAAGAAAAAAATAGAATAGAACTATCTCATACTCAAAACTTTTTTACCATTGAGTTTGCCGCACTCAATTTTCAGCAATCACATAAAAATCAATATGCTTATAAGTTGGAAGGGGTAGACAATGATTGGGTGTATTCAGAAAGTAAAAACTTTGCTAGTTATACCAATCTCGAAGGGGGTGTTTATACCTTTTATGTTAAAGCGAGTAACAATGATGGTGTTTGGAATGAAGAGGGGATAAATATAGAAATTTACATCAAACCACCTTTTTGGAATACCATTTGGTTTAAAATTTTATTGGCTTTGTTGCTAATTGGATTGGTGTGTTTACTTATCAGTTACAAGCTGCAAAATGAGGCAAAGAAAAGATTGGAATTGAAAAGTTTAGTAGACGAACGAACGCAAGAAATTAAACAGAAAAAAGAGCAAATAGAAGGGCTTTTGGTAGAATTAAAAGATAAGAATACAGAATTGGAAGCCAAGGTGAAAGAGCGAACCAAGGCATTGGAGAACTCTAATAATGAGTTGTTAAACTCCAACCAACGTTTGGAACGTTTTGCTTATGCAGCTTCCCATGATCTCAAAGAACCTTTGCGAACCATTGGTGGATTTACCAGTATCATTCAAAGCCAATACGAGCATCTTTTTGATGAGTCGGGAAAAGAGTTGTTTGCATTTGTAACAAATGGGGTCAATAGAATGAATAACCTCATCCAAGGTTTGTTGACCTATTCTAAGTTGGGCAGCCAAGGACTGAGTATTGAGGCTAGCAATTTAAACGAAATTGTAGAGTACAAGTTATTGGATTTGTACAGTTTGATTCATAAAAGAAATGCCAAACTAAATGTTGATGACCTGCCTTTATTGGTTATGTGTGATAAATTGCAAATTGGCATTGTCTTTTACAATCTGATTGGGAATGCACTTAAATTTAACCGCAAAAAAAATCCAGAAGTTCAGATTTACCTCAGTGAAGAGACAGATTCTCACTATGTTTTGGCGGTCAAAGACAATGGGATAGGGATAGAAGAACAATATCAAGAACAGATTTTTCAAATCTTCAAACGTTTGAATGGCAATACCGAGTTTGAAGGAAGTGGTATTGGACTGGCATTGTGTAAACAAATTGCCCAAAATCATCAAGGAAACATTTGGTTTGATTCTGTTTATGGTGAGGGCAGTATCTTTTATTTCTCCATCAATAAAAATCTAGCCGATATTAAAAACAAACAATTACTAGAGAACATTGGCTCACAAAATTGATATTTCAAACAAGACGTTAAAGAATCAGGAGAGAAGGATTAAAATTAGAACGGAACGCTGATTTTTCAAACTTTCGTGTCTCCCCGCTATCCGCTTCTATGGCGGCTGGGGGAAAATATGGATTCACCGCCACGCCAGTAGAGACCTTGTATACAAGGTCTCTACATACCACATACATAACACAGGAAATACCACCACGAATGCAATGCCACCATATCCGCTACTATCGGGCGTAGGCATCGGTTCTGGTACACCTTCGTTGTTTCGTTTCATCCATCCGCTTCACGCCAAATTAGGGGCGAGACTATCCAAAACGCTCAAAAATTGTGATTTATAAATTGGGCAAACTGGACAGAATTCACAGTTTATAATGCACAACTCACAATTCATAAAATCTCCAATTCATAATTTACAACTCACAATTCATTCTCACAACTCACAATTAAAAAGAAGCGTAGGATGAGCGGGAGGAAGCCCTCTACGACGCAGCCCAAAACAGGCGTTGGCTAACCAGTACTCCCGCAGCCATGAAAGAGGGATGTTGCCCCAAAAAAAATAATGAATTATACACGACAAACTTATAAATTGACCAAATATTTTCTGTCCAATTGAGTGACGAAATTTATGTTTTTGAGTGTGCCTTCACCGTGCATAGCTCAAAATTTACAATTCATTACTCACAGCCTTCAGTGAAAGTGTGTTGTTCTTAGAACAAATTTGCAATATTTTCGTAGGAGTAGGATTTTTATAATTCTTTTTTTATTGAATTTGTTTTTTTTGATATGTTTTTGGTGCTGTTTTACAGTTGTTTGTGTGTGTTGTGACTTTTGTGCGAGCCATTGTAATCTTCATCTTTCTTTTTTGGCACTTTCTTTGCTTTTGTATACATGAGCTCTTGATTTGTACTAATGTTGCCAAGCGGGTAGGCAAGTTTCTTCTGTCTATCGAGATAAAATAATTTTTTAAAATACTGGGTGATGCTATGCACATTGAGGGCCATTTAAGGTAATCACAAAACCGACCTAAAATGAGAAAGATTTACACCCTCCTGGTGGCGTCTTTATTGGTGTATACAAATGCTTACGCTGCCGATGCAATATGTATCACTGATTTGCGAGACAGCAATTTAAGTGGTGCTGCCAATTTTGATGAACTAATTGTATGTACCAAACCAGACACCCTCTCTGTAATGTTAGAGGTGACACAGACACTCTCCAATGCCAATTTGAGCTTGGATTTGCCTGTGGGACTCAATATATATGGAACACCTTTTACAGCTTCAGGCACTAATTTGATTCAAGATGCCAGTGGAGCAATAGCACTGCCTAGTTTAGCTGCTGGTGCTTCTATGATTGTAAACATTCCTTTAGAAGCCTCCTGTGAAATTTTGGATTTATGGGAAAATTTTCAACCAATTGAAATTACCTATACTGTTCAATCTCCTTCACAATCTGTTTCTTATACGCCTGTATTGGCATATAATAATCAGATATATGTGCCTTCCATCAATATTATTTCTATCACACCTTCTTATCCTACAGTTAACATAGGAGAGACTTTTGTGAGGGAAATTGTGATTTCACAAGATGGTTTGAATGCTTTCTTAAATGATTTTGTATACACTCAAGATTATGAAACAGGTTTGGTATTCAATAGTCTTTCGATTGGATTAGCTGGTGGTACGCCTGTTGCACTTCCTTTTACAGATGCGAATACAAGTATTACGGCAAATGTAGATGAAAGTATATTGAATGCAATAGGACTCAATGGGGTTTTTGACGAAACACAACAAATCATATTTTATGAAGAGGTCACACTTGAATCTTGTCAGGGTAGTTCCAGTCTTTCAGACTTTTCATTTACTTGGGGGTGTAATGGAATGGTTTGTGAAGAAGAGTCGGTTACCAATGGGTTTAATATTAATGTCGGTTTTCCTGATGTGGATTTTGAAGTATTGAATGAGTCAAGTCAAGATTTTTGTGAAACCAATTACATTGAATTGAATGTAATCAATGCTGGTACAGAGTTGATTCCCAATTCTGGATATGCCAAGGATTTTCGTTTAGAATTGGAGGCGCAATGTGGCATTGATGTTATCAATGAAAACTTTGATTTGGGTTCAGTACTTGTCAACGGAAACAATGTTGGTACTGCTGTATTGAATAGCAATGGTGAATTTCAAATTGATTTGTCTAACAGCAATGTATTGACCGATGCGGACGGTGACGGAGTGGCAGACGATTTGCCAATAGGAGATAGTTTTATGGTGAGGATAGAGTACGATAGGAAATGTCAGTCATTGGCTTGTGGAGAAATGGCGCAAGAGTGTTTGGATGGCATACAGATAAAAGGCACTTATAGGGACCAATGTAATGGTACAAAACCACCAGAATTGTATCAAATTGATGGAACCAATTATGGTGAGTTTGAATATACTTATATGGAATCAGAACACGCCATTCAAGGAGATGATTTTGAGTTTCCTGCTCAGTTTTGTTATTCTTATACAGGAGGGCAATTGGATTGTCCTGGTGCAGAGGTAAACTTGCGTTTTACTACAAGTAATCCCGACATTGCTGTCTTGAATGCCAATGTAGATGATGGGGAGAATACCACTAATCAACAAGTAACGCAATTGAGTGACAATGAGTATTTGGTTTCGGGTGGAAGCATTAGCAGTGGTACTGTTGAAGATTGTTGGAATCTTACATTAAAATATACTGGACCTTGTGAGAATGCAGGACCAGTGGATTTTGCATTTGAAGCAGTGTATTCTTGTCCTTGTGCAGATTGTGAAATAGTGAGAGCGTGTGAGACTTACAATGCTTTGATTGAAGATTCTTGTCCTGGTCAAGGTACTGTTTGTGAAGGAATAGAAATCACCGATTTAGAGGTTCAAAGAAATTCTTTTGGTTGGTTAGAAGAAGATGTGAATTCGAGTAATATTGCCAATGCTAGCACTCCAGGAGTTGAGTTAGATAGGGCTTATGTATGTGACAATGTACAATGGCAAATTGATGGTTTGGTCACTGGTAATGAGAATACTAGTATTGACAACTTACAGTTTGTAATGAGTTTGATTGCACCAGGAAATGAGGTGCCTCTAGATTTTGTGGGAAATGAATTGATCATCAATGGGGTGTCTTATTGTACAGGCAATTTGCCACCTGCCACAGTTGTGCCAGGGGCAGACAATTACTTTGAATGGATCATTGATTTGAGCTCTTGCTTGAGTGACAACAATATTGTATTGACATTTGAGGATGAAATTATGATGTTGGGAGATTTTACTGTAAGAGATGCTGATGGTTTGACTGACTATTGGAAACTGGTACAGTTTAGAGGGGAGTTTAGATACAATGGCTCTACTTGTGATGATGAGTGTGATGATTTTTACATATTGAAACCAGAAGTGGAGGCTTTTGCCAATTCGGCTGTTCAAATAGGTTGTGATGAAACCATTAAAGTGGATGCGAGTTTCTCTATCAATTCTCCAACTGGCGATGATTTTGCAGTGGAGTATCGTCCTTGGTTGGGCAATATACAAGAGATTGTTATTGAGGTTCCTGTTGGTATGGAGTATGTAGAAGGAACCGCAATGGTTAATGTACATGACAATGGTAATGTTAGCTCTTACCCAATTAGCCCTGCTTCTATTCTTGGGGAGCGTATTTTTACTTTTGATGACATCGGCGACATCATTAACATACCAGATAAAGGAGAAGCGGGACCAGTTGTGTCATTTACAATGGAATTTTATGGTTCTTGTAAAGTCAGTGGTACCGATTTCAAATTCCGTTACATTTATGATAAGTTTTACTATGCTATATTGGACAATCCTGATTGTGTAGAAACCGTGGAGGGGGAAGTGACCAATGAAGTAACTTTTGTAGGACCTGCCTTTAATATAGCTGCTTTGAATCCGATTCAGGAAGGAATTGGCAATACAGTGAGTTGGGATGTTCAAGTATGTAATTTCTTTGATGCTTACGCCAATTTTAGTTGGATTGGTTTTGAGTCGCCTTCCAATCAAATAGATTTGATTCAGGTAGAAGAAGTTACCGACCCTGCCAATCCTATTCTATTGAGTTTGGATGAATACAACAATGGAGATTACTGGGCAAATACTGGTGATTTTAATGGCAATGACTGTAGAATATTTAGATTTACAGCCAATTATGAAAGTTGTAGCTTGGATGAGGCTTTGATTCGTTTTAATTGGAATTGTACAAGTGATTTTACAGGACCAGACGATATTTATTATGGTTGTGAAAACAACGAAGAAAGAGTTTTTGTTTCTTTATTACCAGAAGATGCCGCCTTACAAATTAATTTGATAGATCACGCTGATACAGTTGATTTATGTGAGGGAGGATTTTTTGAATTAGAATTTAAAAATGTAAAAAAAGGAACCATTTATGACATAGTGTTCCAAGTAGTTCTTCCATTTGATGGGGTAGAATTTGTAGACAATAGTTTTGAAATTGCTTATCCAATTGATGCTATTTATCAGCCCATAAGCTTTAATCCTACATTGGTAGATACATTGCCTTATGGTTTTGTCTATGAATTCAATATGAATGATATTGACCCTGCATTTTTGGATGGTTTGATTGGTATTCCATCGCCTACCGATACAGAAAATCGTTTTAAGATTCGTTTCAATGTAGAAACATTCTGTGGATTCATCTCTGGAGGTGTATTCCGTTTCATATCATATGGATTCAATGGTTGTGGGGAACAAACACCTGGCGCTTTCCAAAACGAAGACATCATTATTGATGGAGCAGAGCCCAATTATTTGTTTATGAGTACCATTCAAAACAATGAAATAGCTCCATGTAATTCAGGAGCTAATTTTGTTGTCAACATCAGGAATTTGGGTGCAGAAGTGTCGGGTGTCAATGATGTTGTAGAAATTGTCTTGCCACAAGGATTGTCCTATGATCCGAATACAACCGCTTTGGTTTCGGCAAGTGATGTTAGTTGGTCAATTGGGGAACCAGTGGTCTCTTCTATGTTTGATTTTGAATCTTTGGTCTGGGAGTTGCCAGACAATATGGAAGTCAATGAGACCATCTCTTTCTCTTTTGGTATTGTCCCTGAAAGCAATATTAGTTGTGAGTCAGATGAATTTGTTATTTCGACTTATACTTACACCAGCTTAAATTGTCCAGATACCAACTCTGATTGTAATGTCCCCATTCAAACAAGTAATACACTAATTGAATTGGAAATTGTCAAGCCAGAATTGAATATTTTGGCTGAGAGTTCAGTTCTTGGAAGTTGTGGAGAAAATAATACAGAATTGTTGACCGCAGATATTGTAATTGAAAATATAGGTGCGTATTTGGCACCTGGTACAAGTGTAAACATCAATTTTGTACACGATGCCAATGGCAATGGTGTGTATGACGCTTCAGATGCAACCATTGGAACTTACGAATATTTAGATGGAATTAATACAGGCAGTACTGCAAATATCAGTGCAAGTGTCAATGCGCCAGCAGGAATGGCTTGTCCACTTTTGTTGGTCATTGAGAATGACAATAATTGTGTATGTGGAACAACTGAATTGTATTTTGACTTTGTATCATATGAAAATGCTGGGGCAGATGTTCAAATTTGTTCTGGTGAAACAAGTACCATTGGTTGTGAGCCATTAAGTGGGTATACCTATAGTTGGAATCTTTTGGGAGCTCCTGATGGCTTTGTACCAAGTGGATTTAGTTGTACGGATTGTGCCAATCCTGAAGTAAGCTTTTCCAATTCTTTATCAAGTGCTACAACACAGTCATATGTATTGACAACGAATCGTGGAGGTGCTTGTGAAAGTCAGGATACTGTTGAGGTCACCATTTTACCTATGATTTCTTCTACAGGTGAAAGTCAAAATTTATGTGAGGGTGAAACGCTTACATTAAATGGACCATTGAATGGAAGTGATTATGAATGGACACCATTAACAGGAGTAAGTAGTCCCAATAGTGCCTCAACAGAAATATTGCCTCCCAATGGTAGTACCACTTATACTTTGAATTATACGACTGCCAATGGATGTATGGCTACATATACGGTTGAAGTCAATGTTGTTGCAAATCCTAGTCCAAATATAAATATTCAAGGGAATACCTCATTGTGTAGTGATGAACCATTTATGGCTATTTTAGATGCAGGTACAGGTTTTGATTCTTATGCTTGGTATGCTACAGGAAACAATAGCATTTTGAGTACAGAACAAACATTTATGCCTACTACACCTGGTACCTATTATGTGGTGACACAAATCGGAGATTGTCCAGAACAAACTTCAGACAATGTTACCATTAATGTATTGGAGTTCAATGGCCCAATGATCAACATCAATGGTCCTGATGCTTTGTGTGAAGGGGAGGAAACGGTTTTGAATATTAGTGGAGA
This sequence comes from Chitinophagales bacterium, assembly GCA_020631035.1. GTDB lineage: Bacteria > Bacteroidota > Bacteroidia > Chitinophagales > UBA2359 > JAHDGP01. Next base: position 9,539 of record JAHDIA010000196.1, read on the forward strand.
GTATGCAAGTATTGAATGGTT
>JAHDIA010000850.1 GCA_020631035.1 Chitinophagales bacterium
CTGTAAGGGCATCCCTTGTGGGTGCCCCCACGTACCACTGTAAGGGCATCCCTTGTGGGTGCCCCCACGTACCACTGTAAGGGCATCCCTTGCAGATGCCTCACACCAAAAAACACAACTTATGCCCACCACACGCCGACAATTCATCACCCAAAGCCTCATCGGAACAGCAGGTCTAAGTCTAAGCCCCAAAATACTGGGACAAAACACATTGACTGAGAAAAAAGCAGTCGAACCCCTAGTCATTTCCACCTGGAGTCACGGTATTCCTGCCAATGAAGCCGCTATGAAAATACTTCAAGACAAAGGCAAAGCCATAGATGCAGTGGAGGCGGGCGTCAGAGTACCCGAAGCCGACCCCGAAGCAACCTCGGTTGGTTATGGCGGACTTCCCGACCGAGACGGCAATGTCACCCTCGATGCCTGCATTATGAACGAAAAAGGCGATTGTGGATCGGTAGCATTTTTACAACACATCAAACATCCCATTTCCGTTGCCCGAAAAGTAATGGACGAAACCCCACATGTAATGTTGAGTGGCGAAGGAGCCTTACGCTTTGCCCTCGAACAAGGCTTTAAAAAAGAAGACCTCCTAACCGAAAATGCCAAACAAAAGTGGGAAGCTTGGAAAAAAGAAGCCGATTACCATCCTTGGATTTACGACGAACACAACCACGATACCATTGGCTTATTGGCATTGGACATCCAGCAAGATTTATCGGGAGCCTGTACCACAAGCGGACTCGCCTACAAAATGCATGGTCGGGTAGGAGACTCACCCATCATTGGCGCAGGCTTATTTGTAGACAACGAAATAGGAGCCGCCACCGCAACAGGTGTAGGCGAATTGGTGATGAAAACCCTCGGTTCTTTTCTCATAGTCGAATTGATGCGACAAGGAATGACACCCCAAAAAGCCTGCCAAGAAGCCATTGCCCGAATTGCCCAAAGAGGCGACATCAAACGAATGCAAGTAGGCTATTTAGCGGTCAACAAAGCGGGCGAATATGGAGCCTACGCACTTCGTCCAGGCTTTGAATACGCCCTCTACCACAAAGGCGAAAACAAACTCTACGAAGCTGATTACCTCCAAAGGTGAGCAAGATCCATTGCTTGAAAATGAGAAATGAAAAGCAATTTTCAATCTTAAATTTTAAATTATTAGAACGGAACGCTGGGAAGCACAATCGAAATCATCTCCCCGCTATCCATTACAAGTCCTCGCTTTAGTGCGACAGGATCACTGAGCAAAACCCCAAACGAAAGTTCACCCACAAGGAGGCTGAGCTTGCCGAAGCCCCGCTGTGGGCTTTCCATTACTATCGGGCGTAGTGTCGCTACTCTTTGCCCTCCGAACCAAATAAAAATTTTGAGAAACGAAACATATAGAAACTATTTTACGTATATGTTCTTATAAACGTACAAATTTTCTCATAGTTGCAGATGTATTAAATAGGATATATTTTATATGTTCTATTTAATACACATTTTGCTTTTACACCCAATAGTATTCTGATTTTTCTAAATCTCTCAAA
>JAHDIA010000197.1 GCA_020631035.1 Chitinophagales bacterium
TTTCTGATTTAATAACCCAGTTCCAATCAGCATCTCTTAAACCAAAAGCATTGTTTCCATCATAGAAAATATCCCCAATACGCTCATCTGCTCTGGTGTAAAATTGCAGTCCTTTATCAGAACGCAACCTCCAAAAGCTAGTATTCATCGCTTGAAATCTAATACCATACGATTGAGAGTATAATCCCTTTTGCTCTTTTACTCTCATCCAACCACCTCTGATGTCTCCGAAAACATCTAGTTTGAATTGAGGATTCGTTGTTCCAATACCTACATTATCTGTAGTATACGTTTTTGTTGTTCCATCTGGACTGGTCCACTGTGCATTGACTACTAAGCCAAATGCCATCAAACAAGCCATTAAAAATAATCCTTTGTTAATAATTTTTTGAAAATTCATTTTGTTATTTTTTAAATATTAAAAAAATTAATTTTAATTATATAATTGGTGTATACACAAATTCATCTAAACATAAAAATGCCATCGAACACAAAAATTGTAGGCATCCGATGGCAAAGAAGAGAGTAAAACAAATTGTAATTTTAACAAGCTATGGGGCAAACAATTCCCCGTATCTTAAAATTTAGATTTGATTCTCTAAATTTTAAAATATAATCTGAACTCTCTTCTTTTGTTTCGGATCGAAACAAGCAATCAATTTTAAAGTTGTTCTTTAGAAGCTTTCCAATTGATTACATTACAAATGTCAAACAAAAAGCCATTTTTTGCAAACACAAAAAAATCACTTTTTTAAAAATTACACATAATAAAACAGTGAGAAAAACACTACAAACAAATACACAAATAACTGACAATCAATTACTTAAAAAAGAAAACCCAATAATATTTTTTTCGAGAATTTTTCATCAAAAAAAGCGAATTTCCAAGCAAAATTCACTACTTTTATAGGCAGATGACAACACAGTGAACAATCCTGTAAAATACAAAAGCAAACAATATGAGGAGAAGTAAACTAATTGAAGTATTAAGTGCTTTGGACAAAAATGAATTAAAAGAGTTTGGCGTTTTTTTAGCAGGAACTTCCGTTCAAAGAATCACAGGAACTTTATGGCTTTTTAAATACTTAAAGAAATACCACCCCGAATTTCCAGAAACCAAATTAGACAAAAAACTCATTGTAAAAAAGATGAGTACTTGCATAAAAGTTTCCGAGCATTCCATCGCCAACTTTATGTCCAATCTATACAACGCCTTGGAGGAGTTTCTCATTTTAAAGGATATACAGGCCAATAAAGTTGAAAAGGATTTTGCCATTTTACGAGTTTTGCGTAAAAAGAAATTAGACAAATTGTTTTTCCAAAAAATTGGACAAGTAGAAAAAGACTGGGAACAAAACAAACCCCAAGGCATCGCTCAACTATACAATGAATACAAATTGAATATGTTGTGTATGACCCATCCTAGCTACTACATCAATCCCAAATCTCCCATTGGTCCCGAAACACTTTTGATAAAATTGGACCTTCACTACATTGCACTCAAACTGTATTGGACGCTAGCTGTATACAGTCGCTCTTATATTCTCACAGACTCTAACAAAGAACAAGCGTATCCCCACTATTTACTACAAGAAGTCAATAATTTATCCAATGAACCCAGGTTCCAAGCCAATCCTTACATCACAATCTTTCAAAATTTACTTACTGCTTACAAAGAGGACACTTTTGAAAACTACGCAATCATTAAACAGATATTCATTGAAAATTTAGAGGTATTTACTGAAATGGAAGTAGCTGATTTATTGAAATTGTTGCACAATTACTGTGTTGTCAGTTATAAAAAAGGTAAGACAGAGTATGCCAAGGAATTGTTTCTATTGTATCAATTGGGTATTAACAAAGGGCTATACATTGAAAATGGTTACATAAGCCCCGATATTTTTAGGAACATAGTACGTCTTTCTTGCTCTATAGGAGAATTAGAGTGGACAGAAAATTTTATTCAAACCCAAGCACGATACTTAAACGAAGAACACAAAGATGATACACTTGCTCTATGCAAGGCAATGTTAAAATTTAGCGAAAAAGATTTTGAGCAAGTTATAGACATACTGCTTCAAACAAATTTTGCAAATGAATTACATGGTTTAAGCATCAAAGCCCTACAATTAAGAGCCTATTACGAATTAGAAGATATGGAAGATTCCTTTTTCAATTTAGTCAAATCCTTTAGATCATTCATCCATAGAAGTCATAATGTTTCAGATAATATGAAACAAACCTATTTACAATTCATACATTACATCAACAAACTCCAACTGATTCGCTATCAAGATAAGCAAAAATTCTTGTCCTTAAAAAAGGAAATAGATACACACTATAATATTGGACACAAAAGCTGGCTATTAAACAAAGTAAATGAACTGATTCAATCTAAAAGTCCAGTTTATAAAGAACATGTCTGAGTTGAAAGCTTTTCAACTCAGACACAATACACTGCTAAACTAGTTTTTCATTCAAGGACCATCTGGCTCCTCTATTACATCTACAAACTCATGTACACTAATTCCACCATAATTCAATGCTTCCTTTTCTTTTAAAACATTGGATTTTTCTTTTTTTCCAAGGTCTCCTTTATCCCTGTCTTGTTTTATTGAAAGTAAATTTGCTTCTTGCTCAACCACTGATAAGTCAAGCTCTTCTTTTTGACAACTTGTAAAAAAAGTCAGTAAGGCCAATAAATAAAAAACTCTCTTCATTTTGTTAATATTTTATGGGTTAAAAATAGTCATTTGTAAAACCGAGTAAACTTTGGAATATGCCCTTTATTTACTCGGTATCTATTGATTAATCTGTTAAAATCATCATCTAATAAAAAGTGCCACTTTTATAATTAGCTCTTTGTTAGTCTACCATAAAAAAAATTATCTAAAAGTGACACCTTAGTTTGTTCTGTTGATTATGGATAGACTTTGTAGTCTAATTCTCCACCTCCACCTACTTTGGCTTTGTTGGGAAACCATACATCATAATCCGTAGCTTGTACTGTAGCATCCAAATTGCCATCTGATGGGTTGTAAGTATTTACTGATGCTGGCAATTCAAACCATTTATCATAATCGGTTGTTTGAATTGTATTATCTTGATTGTAGTCCCCTGCATGCATTGCATAAATACCCGTTCCTTCTCCTGCTCCATCTAGCATTTCTTTTGTCTGTTCAATTCCAAAAACACTATTCGAGGAAACAGTCAAATTGATGATATTGTTAGACGAGGGACTGACCAATGTACTTGTCATTATATCTAAATGATTTCGGTGACGAATGACCAAGTAATATGGTGCGTTTGCATTGGGCAAATCATAAAAAGTAAGCGGTGTGCTTTGGTCGTAAGCTTCTACAATTTGTCCATTGGTTAGTAACAAAGCTGCTTTAACTCCAACAATATTTGTGCCTGATGCACCTGAGATATTGGCTGTTCCTGTTCTTGCCTCTACTAGTACCCAGTCTACCACATTAGAATCGAATGGTCCAACAACTGATTCATTACCACTGTAATTGTAAGGGGCAACATTGTAAGGTTGTTCAAATGGCAAGACATCTGTTAAGTCAGCTGTCATTAAATCTGTACCTGAATCGTCATAAGGACCTTCTAGACAGACTCTCACATCAAATGTACTAGGTGTACCAATGTTTATAACAAAGTCTTCTGTTATTCCATCAATGTAGGGCGCACAGGGATTAATGGAATAAAAATTGCCTACATAGTTGTAGTTATAAGGAGTCATAATAACTCGCATATTGTATTGACCACTCGGTATTGCTGTTAAATCCAAAGCTGGAACAGTATAAGTATCGCCATTAAGATTAACATATGTTTGACCTGTAAAGGCTGGCATATCTTCGGCAAAAATATAGTTGACAAAAAAGAAAGATTCATCAATCCCAAAGAACCCATCCTGGTCAACATCTATCCATATCGCCCAGACATATTGGTTGTAATAATTGTTTACATCAAAACCCACATTGTAAAGTGCTGAATTTAAGTTCATACCATTACTTACAGGCACACCACCCAATGTAAGCCAATCGTAGGGCACCAAAACATCTTGTGGATAAGACTCACAATCCGATTGGTTCTCCCCTGTCATCAAGGCTTTCTCATCTCCTTCTGTATGATAAACCGATTCGTAAACACAAATTCCATCCTCACTTCCATTAACACTGATCCATCCATACAAAGTACGTGAACCCGTTGATTCTTGGGTATTGATTTTAAAAGCAATGTACTGCGGATCACTATTAATGTCCAAACCAGTCATAGGCAACTTTATAGGGTTGCCAGTTTCTGGGCTTCTTGTCAATGGCTTAAACAGGCTTGGGCTAAATTCATCAATAGCGACATTTTCAGGCTGATAACTTGCTTGATATTCTCCATTTGCATTGAGTGTACCAGTGGTCAATACTTGTACATCAACACCTGATTCTATAATTAAATAAAAATCATTGTTAAAACGTTGAATGGCCAAGTAACCAGCATGTTCCAAATAAAATTCTCCATAGTCTTCATTGTCGTGTTTGTCAATGGGACAAACTGTTAAATCGTGGTCAGTTCCTTGTACTGCATCTGATGCCACACAGACTGCTGAAGATATATCAAACTCAGAAAAACGTGTGTAAACAGGCTTGGGTTCAATAAAATCTATTTTTAAATTGGTCAAAGGAATCTTTTCTGTAATTGTATTGTAACGATACAAATTGGTGGTTGTACCAGGTGTAAAAGCTCCACTTCTAAAGACCACGTCAAAATTGTCAAGTTCCGTTACGTCATTTATGTTGTCATGCTCCTCAGCCTGACCTGCAATTTGTAATCTTGCTTTTTGTGGCTCTCCTGGCACACTCAAAACATTCACATGCAAATTTGTTGGCAAATTATTAACCAAATAATAATTTGGACTCATTGAGTTACCGTTATCTTGTGTAAATATAAAACTGCCCGTCTGCAATTCAACTGTAATTTCATTTACAATGGTACCATCATTGTTTGGAGATTCTTGGAAATAACATCCATCCATTGTTAAAGTATTAACCCCATCAGGTACAAAAGCATACGATTCAAATACACCAATTAAATTTCTAGATGAAATGGGATCGCTTAAAAAAGGAGGATTTAAATAAGAGTTCATTCTTGCTTTTTGTCCATGGGTAAACATTACCTCCAATCCATAATCCATCATATTGAATATATTGGTGGGAACGTCATTTTCAGTGACCAGGTTTCCATTCTCATCAGTATACATACAAGTATATGCTCCATCATACGGAAATATGCCACCTGGCATATCCTCTGGACAGTCGTTGGGTAAATCTATACAAGAGCCAAAATCCTCTGGCGACGCACTACCATTGTATCCAATACTCCCAGGTGTATCCCCAATATAATCATCATTGTTGCAATTGTTTCCTATTCCAAAATCAGGAAAACTCGATAATATATTGGGTCCCAAATCTCCCCAAGTATGTTGCAAACCCAACCAATGTCCAATTTCATGTGAAAGAATGTGTCTACGTGACAAACCTGTCACAGCAGGGTCAGCCGCTTCTATTTGCCCCACATATCTGTAATCCATTACAATTCCATCTTTGTAAGCATCCAACTCATTGTGAACAACTTCTGGATAGTGGGCATAACCAGAGGCTCCCCCTCCATTGGTTTGATTGACCACCCATACATTCAAATAAGTTTCTCTAGGCCAATGAATCAAAGCTTTCATTTGAGTTTCAAAATTAGCTCCATCTAAAGTATAGTATGATTCTGTATAAGTTACTCCAGTTGTAGCATTGCCATTAGGGTCTTTTGTTGCGAGCGCAAATTGCAATCCTACACAAGCTTGATCTTCAAAAAAAGGATCGCCTATCTCCAATCTATCATCATTACAAGCATTAAAATCTTCATTGATATCTATGATCACATCATCTATTTGTGCTTTGTTAATTTTCTCAGGTCCTCCTTGGTGAATGACATGAAAAACTACTGGTATTGTACGTCCATTGCCTATAGGGTTAGCACAGTTTCCATTGCCATTTTTATATGAAGTATCTTGTATTTGTTTTTTTTCTTGTTCATATATCTGTTTTCTACTTTCTTGTAGCTTTTGTAGTAAATCATGCTGAGTCTGTATCATTTTTTGAGTTGCCCTATCAATGCCACAATTACCAGGGCAAGTATGTTGTCCATATACGTCAAACATAAAAACAACACAGAGCATATAGATAAAAATATATTTTATTTTATTCATCTTTTTGTATTTAAGTCGTTAAACAAGTCATTACATTTTCTTTATATAGAAGGATTTAAGTGCTGAACGGAACGTTAAGTTTTCCAAACGAAGGCAACTCCCCGCCATCCACTTTTACTCCTCGTTTCAGGGCTGGCACAAGGCACTGCCCCTACACTGCGGGGTAAACGTTTCTGTCGGGCGTAGGCAAAAAAATTCAGCCCTCCGTCTAATAAAAAATAAAGTTGTTCTAAAGAAATAGAATCAATTCAATAATTATAAAACTTGAGCAAAACCAAGCAGACTTTAAAAATATTATTTCTCTGCCTACTTGGTTATCCTTTATATATATCTGTTCAACTTAACTTAAAGCTTCATTAACTTTTCAGTGTATACTTGTTCGCCTATTTTGCTCTTGATTAAATAAACACCAGTAGGCAAGCTGCTTACATCCACTTTTATTTGATGATAGCCTTCTCGTTCTTCCTTCTCACTTACAATCACCTTCTCTAATTTACCTACATTATTGTACAATTCAACTTGTACATTGGTAGCATTTTCTATATGGTATTCAAATGTAAAAGTATGCTCTGTAGGATTGGGAAAAACCTTAAATGTAGCATTGTCTGAGTTTGTTAAATTTGTCAAATCTGTTTCAGCCACATTCTGCTTATTACCAAAATCGCAAAGACTAGCGTCACAAGGAGCTATATAAGCATGAAAATTACTACCTTCTCGTATGATACCATTAAAGTACAAATCAATTTGAGCCCCTGCCTGTAAATCAACTGTAGAACCTGTTGGTACATCAAAGCCTTCTGCTCCTATAAAAAAGTTAACTTGGGTAAAAGCTGGAAATGGTTCATATGAGAAAAATTTAACCGTAGGACAACAATCCTGAGTGGGTACTGTAGGATTACTCGCACAGTATTCATTGGCAGAGGGTCCACCATTTCCTACAAAGTATTGTTTGTATTTAGACTGATTGGTATCATCTGAAAAATTGGTACCAAAAGTATCAAAGGGATAATCACTATCTGTACCAACAAACCTAAATTGAGGTAAAGCACTTTCATTTAACACTGTAAAAGCCATTGTTCCCACCTTAATCCAGTTGTCATTTAAATCTATACAAGTCATATTATTGCCTGCTATACTTGGTAAAATCAAATGTAATGTCATCAAAAACCTACCAGGAACCTTTCCATCATGAGACTGTTCCGTATAAGGTGGAAGCATACCACCATTGGGAATGGGACACACCATATTTTCGTCGAAACTCTCCGATGTATAACTATTAAAACTCAATACATTATGGTCATACTCAAAAAAGATACTACTATTACCCAAATACTTGGGCGTACTACTTGGAGTATGACGTACATAAATACTAGCAAGGTAACGCTTTCCACTTGTACTAGGATTATGTGGGTCTGCATGAGTGTCACAGCCAACAACACTGTATTCAAGCTTGACTTCTATTCCATCATTGCCACCGATTTGTGCATAGGCATCACCTCCCCAATGGAATGTCATACAAAGCCCAATCAGTAAGATGAGTATATTTATATTTTGCTTCATTATTTTAATTTTTTAATTGTTAAGATTTTCACCTAATTTTGCTGGATTTCTGCAATCCCCATCTTCGCCTTATTTAAAAACCAAATATCATAATCTGTAGCTTGTACTACACCATCTAAAGTCCCATCTACTGGTAAATAAGTATTATTCAAGGCTGGCTCAACTTCCCAAACATCATAATCAGAGTTTTGTATTACTCCATCTTGGTTATAGTCACCAGAATACATACCATAAACACCTGATCCTAGATATATAATTTCATTCAATTGTTCTGGACCATATGCCGAACTTACAGAATAGGTAAAATCAATGCTTGTACCAAGATTAGGTTTGTAAGGAATGCTTGAAATAACATCTAAATGGTTCCTATGCCTAACAGAAATATAATAGTCTGTATCTGAATCTAAATTACAAAAACCTAAAGGCGAAGTTTGATCACTAGGATCTACAATATAACCTTCATGATTTAACAAGCCTGCTTTGCGTTCAACAACAACTGTTTCTGGATCATCTGCTGACATTTGTGGAGTTCCTGTTTTAACTTCTACCAATACCCAATCCACAATTGGCTGTATAAAAACGGGTACTGATTCAGAACCTTCATAATTGTAAGGTGCAACATTATAAGGTTGCTCTAAAGGCAACACCCCCATCTCTAGCAATCGATAATCCATACAATAATCTACTCCATTTCCACACAATTCTAAATCAGCACCTTCTAAATAGACCTTTATGTTAAAGAGATAATTATCTTCCATACAAGCAACTATTGGGTCATTATTCATAACGGCAAGCGTATAATCTTCTACCTCTCCATAATTAAAAGCTCCACAAGCACACTCTGTATAGTTATTATTTAGCATAACTCTCATTTTGTATGTCCCAGATGCCAGATGACTTGGAATGACTAACTCAGCATTATTCAAATTACATACACTATTGTCAAATACATAAAGTCGTTTCTCACTAAATGTAAATATATCGTCTTGATTTTCATCTATATAAACAGACCAGTGTTTGAAGAAACCACAAGTATTTACACTTGTACTTATATTGACTACATCGCCAGCATTGACATTAAAAACAGTAGATGTGTAATCTTGATAACCATCATCAAAACTTGAATTATATGTAACTCCATCAATGCCTACACTTGTTATGTATAGAATATTTTCTTCACCACTGACTATTTCTGCTTCATAATCACAAGGTGAAGCAATAAAGTCTATTCCAAACTTTTTACTCCTCTCATCTATGCCAACAGGTATTGTCACCATGCTATTAAAAACCTCAGTAAATTCAAAGTGCTGCATCGTTAAGTCTTGATTAGAATTACTGGCTTGTCCATTAAGTCTAAATATTGCTTTTGTGTCGCTTATTACCTCTATCTCTGGACTCAAGCCAGAAATCACTGGAAAATCAAAAACTGTAATTGGCAAATTTATTCCTACAACAGTAGAATAAAAAATCGTATTTTCTAATTTTAATTCAATTGAATTTTTAATATATCCACTATTACTTTCCTCTTCTCTAAACAAACTATCAGAAAAAACAACTCTGGGAACATTCTGTAAAATCTCATCATTAACATCATCATAATAAAACACATCATTTAAATTACTATTAGAGTATATTCCTTACAGACACAGAACTCTGTAATGCACAATCCATATAATTTACTTGACCT
>JAHDIA010000198.1:0-4254 GCA_020631035.1 Chitinophagales bacterium
CTACGATTTTCATTTGGTTTTTCGCCCGTTTCCTGTTCGGGTTGACACATAGGTCAACCCCTACATTTACATTTATTATGTTTTTAAATTTAATGGTATTTCGGTTAATCGTTGTCCTGTTAATCGGCGGACGGCATTGGCGATGGCGGCTCCGATGGGTCCCAAGGGTGGTTCGCCTATGCCGCCTGGGGTGCCTGTGCCTTCCAATAATACGACCTCTATTTCTTTGGGGGCGTGTTTCATCAATGCCATTCCATAGGGTCCGTAAATGGTTGGTTTGATTTTGTTGTCTTTGATGTACATCCGTTCAAACATGACGGCACTCAAACCCATTGTCAAAGCACCTTCGCATTGGGCATTTACTTGGTCGGGATTAACAACCAATCCTGCATCTAAGGCACAGGTAACTTTGTGTACTTTGATTTGACCGTTTTCAATTGATACTTCTGCAACTTGGGCGCAGGGAGTATTGACATCGGTGGAGCAGGCAAAACCCATCGCTTTTCCATTGACGACTTCATCTTTGTAATTGGCTTTTTCTGCCGCTGCTTTGATGGTGTTTTTCAAACGTTCTCCTGCTTCATCATCACTGATGTGTGCTAGACGAAATTGTACAGGGTCTTTTTTTGCTTTGATCGCCAATTCATCTAAAAAACTTTCGATGGCAAAAGTATTCGCCAGTAAACCCAATGAACGCCACGAATTGGTTTCAAAGGGCAAGTCATTCATCCAACAAACGGTTCGTATATTGGGAATGTCTGAATATTGAATCATTCCTCCACGCCAAGAACCTGGATCGGCTCCTATTACTTTACGCGCTATGCCTGGTAAAAATGTGGAATTGAATACCACTTTTCCACTTGCCACTTGATGCTCCAATGCTTCTATCATTCCATCGGATGTAAGTGTTCCCCTCAATACATTGTGGGTGGGTGGACGCATAGGGTCATTCTGAAACTCTTCTTGTCGATTGAAAAAACATTTGACAGGCTTGCCTGTTTTTTGAGACATAACGGTAGCTGCCAATGCATTGATGTCTTCTTGTCTTCGACCAAATCCTCCTCCTAGATATTGAGAGGTGACGTGTATGTTTTCTTGTTTTATTCCCAGTTTTTTTGAGATGTATTTTGCCATCGCTCTAGGACCTTGTGTTGCCATATGTATGGTCACAATGTCTCCATTTGCAGATGCCGTTGCTCCGCAAGGTTCCATTTGTGCATGTGATCCCAATGGACTTCTAAATTCAAGCTCTAATACATCCTCATTGTTTTTAAAGGCTTTGAGTGCATTGCCTGCTTTTTGAATGACGTGATCTTTGCCATTTCCAACAGTAATGATGTTGTCAATGTCTTCTTGTTGCCAAACTGTAGGAACTTGCCATTCGACCTTGATGGCTCTTTTGGCATTTTCGGCTTCAATATAAGTATTGGCGGCAACCCCTATAAAATGTTTTTCATTGAAGACCTTTACCACTCCTGGCATTTTTTCGGCAGTAGAAATATCTATTTTCCTAGCTTGTGCCCCTATGCTTGGTGGGTGAACCAATGCCCCATAAATTAGATTGGGAAAAGTTGCATCCATTCCAAAAATAGCTGTACCAAATACTTTTTCATTTAAATCTACTCTGGGAACTGGCTTGCCTACATATTTGTAATTCTTTGGATTTTTTAATTTAGGAGTTTGGGGAATAGACCACTTTTCTACACCTTGTACTGCTTCTGCATAAGTCATTGTTTTATTGCTTGAAGAAATAACTCCATCTTTTACTGATAAATTACTGACAGCAACACCTAGTTTCTTGGCAGCTTCCCCTTTAATCATTTCTCGCATTGTTGCAGCTAGTTCTCTCAAGGGTTGCCATAAGCCAATCATAGATAATGAACCGCCTGTAACAGCTTTGTCACTATTGGCATAAGTTGTTGGGGCATTCCTGACGACTACTTGGTCAATGTTGACTTCCATTTCGTCTGCTACAATTTGGGCAAAGCCTGTAAAAATTCCTTGTCCCATTTCGACTTTCGGGCTATATAAGATGACCTTGTTTTCTTTGGTTACTTCAAACCAAACCATTGGATCTTTTTTATTTCCTTGGTAGGGAAATTCTGCGGTGTTTGCAAATCCTGCTATGCCTCTCCTAATTGGCGCACAGCCGACTGAAGTACCCAAGGCAAAAACACCCAATGTTCCAATACTGCTCTTGACCAAGAAATTACGACGTGATACTGTTTTCTTTTCTTGCATAATTACGGATTTAGTTGTTGAGCAGAATTGGTACTGTTGGCAATTTCAGCTGCTCTATGGATGGCTTTTCGCATACGGGTATAGGTTGCACAACGACAAATATTTAAAATATTGTTGTCAATGTCTTCGTCTGTTGGGTCTGAGATTTTGTTTAATAAGGCCGCTGTAGCCATCATAAAACCTGGTTGACAATAGCCACATTGTGGCACTACTTTTTCGATCCAGGCTTGCTGTACGGGGTGGGGATTTTCAGGGGTTCCCAATCCTTCAATGGTGGTGATGTTTTTGCCTTCTGCAAATTTGACTGCATAGGAACAGGAGCGAATGGCATCACCATCTATGTGTAAGGTACAGGCTCCACAAGCAGCTTTGCCACAGCCAAATTTTGTCCCTGTTAAATTTAAAATATCTCGAACAACCCAAAGCAATGGCATATCTCCATCTGGAACTTCTACTGTTTGTGCCTTTCCATTTATATTAAATGAAATTTTCATCTTTTTTATTTTTCGTCCTTTGACTAGTTTAAAACTACTTTTCAGGAATCACAGCTCCTGTTTCAAACCATTCTTTAACGGCTTTTATGAATTCGTCTTTTGCAATGGGTGGTTTTTCTCTTTCTTCTCCTTCGTTGTTGACTCCTGGCTCCCACGCCCAAAGCACTAGCGGATCTTCTGTTAAATGATGGATCAATTCTTCGTGGCTGCGCCCTCCGTTGTGTTCTTCATCCAATAAGGCTTGTGCAACTTCTATTCTGCTCATTCCTTCCCAAGCCATACTTGCTGGAGCCAATGCCCAATGTGGGGCTCCAGGGACTCCTGCATATTTGTTGTTTTCGTCTTGGTGACACGTATTGCATTTCATGGCAACAAATCCGTGGTCGTCTTTGCCTCTGAGCATTCCAAAATGATGGGGATGGCTGTCTTCGCCTTGCTTGGGGACATTGTCACTTGGATGGCAATTGATGCATCTCTGGTGGGTGAGTACTGCCATTACTTTGTCGAATGGTGTTTTCAATTCTTCCACCTTTTGCTGTTTTGTATCCATTTGTATTCCTTCCGCTTTTTGTGTTGGCTCATTGGCAAAAACGGAAACAATGAATATGCCTAGTGATAGTCCTATGAGGCTTATGGTTCGTTTCATTTGTATGGGTGTTTGGTGGACTCTGGGCACCCGCAAGGGGTGCCCTTACGGCAGACACTTAGGTCTGCCTCTACATTGGGCACCCGCAAGGGGGTGCCCTTATGGCAGACACATAGGTCTGCCACTACAGTTGTTTTTTGACTTTGTATTTTTCGTTCTTTGTAAGGGCGTCCGCAGGTGACGGAATGTAGTGTCCGACTCCGCCACCTCGTTCGTCATTGAATGTTGTGGGTATTTCGTCTCTTTCACCTTTTTCCTTCCAAGTGACGTGCTGCTTGCCGTCGTCTCTGCGTTCCATTGTGATGCATTCTTCAACTGGACATACCAATGAACATAGGTTACAACCGACACAGTTTTCGTCAATGATGCTGGGAACTCTGCCGCCGTTTTTGAGATCGGGTAAGGCTATGGCTTGGTGGGCACCATCTTCGCAAGCGGTGTAGCACAGTTGGCAACCAATGCATTTGTCTTCGTTGATGTTGGCGACGACTTTGTATTTTAAATTTAAATTTTCCCAAGTCAATACATTTGGTAATGCTTTGCCTACCATATCGTCTATGGTCTTGAATTTCTTTTCGTCCATATATTGCTCTAGCCCATAAATCATTTCTCTGACGATGCCAAAACCGTAGTGCATTACAGCTGTACAAACTTGTACTGAACCTGCTCCCAATAACAAATACTCTACTGCATCTCTCCAAGTTTCGATGCCACCTATCCCAGAGATGGGAATGTTGACGCCTGGATGTTGCGCACAATTTTTGAGCATATTGAGGGCGATGGGTTTGACAGCAGGTCCACAGTAACCACCATTGGTACTTTTGCCATCTACTACAGGATAAGGCACAAAATTGTCGATGTCTACTCCAACCA
>JAHDIA010000198.1:4354-9479 GCA_020631035.1 Chitinophagales bacterium
CTTTTGCCATCTACTACAGGATAAGGCACAAAATTGTCGATGTCTACTCCAACCAAACTTTGAATCGTATTGATGAGGGAGATGGCATCGGCATTGCCTTGTACTGCTGCTAGGGCTGGTAAGGTAATATCGGTTATATTAGGCGTCAATTTGACTATAACGGGCGTAGTAGCCACCTCTTTGACCCAAGAAGTAATGGTTTCTAATACATTGGGTTCTTGTCCCACGGCTGAGCCCATTCCTCTTTCACACATTCCGTGAGGACAACCAAAATTGAGTTCCAATCCATCTGCTCCTGCGTTTTCGGCATCTTTGACGATTTGGTGCCATTGTTCTCTGGTTTCGACCATTAGTGAGGCAATGACGGCGTGGTCGGGAAAGTGTTTTTTGACCTCTTCGATTTCTTTGAGGTTGTCTTTGAGTGGGCGGTCGGTGATTAACTCAATGTTGTTGAGTCCGATAAGGCGTTTGTCTTTGTAGTTGACACCTCCGTAACGGGAGGAAACATTGACTACAGGAACACCTAGGGTTTTCCAAACTGCTCCACCCCAGCCTGCTTCAAAGGCTTTCATTACTTGATAACCAGAATTGGTTGGTGGAGCTGATGCCAACCAAAATGGGTTGGGAGCTTTTATGCCTGCAAAATTTATTGATAAGTCTGCCATATGTATAGATATGTGATCCTTTGAGATCAGTATAATAATAAAATTAAAAAGCGTCGGATGAGCGGGTGGGTGAACGCTTGTATGAAATATGAAACATGCGTTGGTTAACCAGCACTTCCGTAGCCACGGAGTCAATGACGTTGCATAAAAATTTTAAAACTCAAAATTTAAGATTAAAAATTACTTGTTTTATGCCTATTTCGTTCTATCTATATCTAATTAGTTAAAATATATAATTGAACGTTCAGTCATATCTCATGTCATAGCCCTCTCCGCTGCGGTCGAGGGGACATTTTTTATTTAAGTCATTTATTTCTTGCTTAAAAAAGTGTGTATGCCTTGGGCTGCTTGTTTGGCTTCGGCTACTGCGTTGACCACTTCGGCTCCACCGTTGACACTGTCGCCACCTGCAAAGTATTTGGGATTGGTGGTTTGGTAATTGTCTTCATTGACAAGGATGCGGCCTTTTTTGTCTAGTTCCAGTCCTTCGATTTGTTGGAGGAACTCAACTTGTTTGCTTTGTCCTGTTGCCTTGATGACCATATCACACTCGACCACAAATTCGCTTCCTTTGATGTTTTCTAATTTGCCATCTACATTTTCGGTTCTGATGAATTTGACACCTGCGACAGCTCCTTTTTTTGCCATAATTCGAAGGGGCGTCACATTGAATAGTCCATTAACTCCTACACTTTTTGCCAATTCGTATTCAAAATGATAGGCTCCTTTTTCTTCTTTGGAACGGCGATAGGCAAGGATGACATTTTTGGCTCCTAGACGAGCTGACTCAGAAGCAGCATCCATTGCAGTATTGCCTCCACCCAATATGATTACATTTTCGCCCACCTTGATCTTGTGTTGTTTCATTCGGAGGTCTTCGATGAACTCAACAGCTCCATAACAATTGTCTAAATTTTCGCCTGTTATTTTAAGACTGCGGGTTGCACCGAGCCCAATGCCCAAAAAGATGGCGTGGTAGTCTTTTTCCAATTTTGCCAATTGCTTTTTGTTTTTGATGGGCTTTTTGTAGTGGATGTTGAAGCCAAATTGCTTTTGCAAATAGTCTACTTCTGCCAAGATTTCTTCATTGGTGATTTTGTAGGGAGCCACTCCGTAAATAGTCAAACCTGAAGGATGTTTTTTGGCTTCGTAGATGTCTACTTTGTAACCCAATTTTCGGAGTTCGCATGCACAGGCAATGCCTGCTGGTCCTGCTCCGATAATGGCTACACTTTTGCGTTTGGTTCTTGCCGTTTTGAAAATCTTCGCGTCTTCTTGAATTGCCTTTTGTGTGGCAAAGTTTTGTAGACGCCCAATGTCGATGGGTTTGACGTCTTGGTGGTTGTATACACAAGCTCCTTCGCATAAAACTTCTGTTGGACAAACCTTACCGCAAGCAGCTCCTAAATAGTTGGAGTCGTAAATGGTTTTGGCTGCTCCAATGACATTGTCTGTATTGATTTGCTTGATGAAGAGTGGAATGTCGATTCCTGTTGGACAGGCATTGATGCAAGGAGCATCGTAACAAAAGAGGCAACGGCTACTTTCGTAATATGCCTCGGTCTCGTTCATCAAGGGATATTCTTGGGCAAAGTTTTTATGGAACTCTGCTTTATTTTTTGGTGATTTGAATTCTGCCATATTTTGATTTTATAATAAAATCCATATTTAATTATCTCACCTCAATAGTTTCTTCTTTTCTATTTTATTGAGGGCTAAAGAATACGTTTAATCGTTTCTCATGTCATAGCCTTCTCCACCTTGGTCGAAGGGACGATTGATATATATGGAAATTAGAGTTCTGTCAATTTACCATAGGTTTCGGGGCGGCGATCTCTAAAGAACTGCCAAGTAGAGCGGACTTCTTCGATCATATCGAGGTCAAACTCTGCGATGAGCAATTCGTCTTCGGTTTCAGATGCTTTGGAAAAGATTTGTCCTCTTGGGTCAACAAAGTAAGAGGTGCCATAGAAGCGTCCGAGGTTCCAAGGTTTTTCTTCCCCTACTCTATTGATGCAGCCCATAAAATAACCATTGGCGGCAGCATGAGCGGGTTGTTCTAGTTGCCATAGATATTGTGACAAACCTGCAACGGTTGCTGAGGGATTGTATACAATTTCGGCACCATTTAAGCCCAAGGCTCTTGCGCCATCTGGGAAGTGTCTGTCATAACAAATATATACGCCCACTTTGGCATAAGCGGTTTGGAAAACGGGGTAACCTAAATTACCTGGACGGAAGAAGAATTTCTCCCAAAATCCAGAGGTATGTGGAATGTGGTTTTTGCGGTATTTGCCCAAATAGGTTCCGTCGGCATCTATGACAGCAGCAGTGTTGTATAAAAATCCTGCTTGTTCTTTTTCGTAGATGGGCACAACGATGACCATATTGTACTTTTTGGCATATTCCTGCATAATTTCGGTCGTTGGACCAGGTACAGATTCTGCAGATGCATACCATTTGATGTCTTGACCTGGACAGAAATAAGGAGTGTTGAATATTTCTTGAAGACACAAGATTTGCACACCTTTTTTTCCTGCTTCTTCTATATATGGTATGTGCTTGTCAAGCATTGCTTGCATAATTTCTTGTATGGTTCCCTCTCCTTCTGTCATTGGGAGGCTCATTTGTATCAATCCTGATTTTACTTTTCTAGGCATATTTTAGGAAGATTAAGTGTTTATAATTTTAGTTTTTTGTGGGTTGTTTTTCTATTAAGAATTGGGGTAAAATTGAAAATGATAAAATAATTTCACTTTTTTGCAGAGCCTAAAGTAAAAATAATTTTTCATTCTTCAATATTTATTAAGTTTTTATTGCCTTTTTTATCTTATATAGGTCGCTTCAAATGTAATTTTCTTTTATTTTTACCGCACCAATTAAATAAATAGCGATGCGTAAATGGATTATACGGATTTTAGGACTCTTGTTGATACTCGCTCTGATTTTTTACATTGTTCGGGTAATGATGTTCCGTTCCAATTCGGAAGAGTTGCGTTGGGATTGGTCCTCTATTAATACCAATGATTTGTATTTCCCTAAAAACTTTGTTTGGGGAGTGGCTTCGGCAGCCCACCAAGTCGAAGGCAATTGTACCAACAACAATTGGTATGCTTGGGAGTCGGCGGTAGATGCGGATGGAAATCCGAGAATCCATAACAATGAAAAAGCGGGCTTGGCTTGTAGTCATTGGAGTCGCTACCCTGAGGACATTCAATTGATGAAGGAATTGGGCGTGGACTCGTATCGCTTTTCGGTTGAGTGGAGTAAGATAGAACCAAGCGAAGGTCAATTTGATGATGCAGCCCTACAACATTATGTGGATGTCTGCAAAGCCTTGTTGGTTGAGGGCATTACACCAGTAGTCACCCTACACCACTTTACCAACCCAATTTGGTTTGAGGATAAAGGTGGTTGGGAAAAAGAAGAAAACATAGAACTGTTTGTCCGTTTTTCGCAAAAGGTGTTTGTCGCCTTACAGCCCTATGTCAAAATGTGGTGTACCATCAATGAACCCAATGTGTACATTACGGCTTCTTATGTTCAAGGGATTTTCCCTCCTGGTGGTACAGACAAGCAAGTAGCGGCTACTGTTTTGAAGCATTTGTTGATGGCGCATGTGGAGACTTTTAGAACACTCAAGTCTTTGCCTGGTGGACAAGAGGCGCAAGTGGGGATTGTCAAGGATATTTTTCAGTTTGATCCTTGGAATCGTTGGAATTTGTTTGATTGGTATTTGACCGATTTGACGGGTAAGGCTTTTAATGAATCAACTTTGCAGTTTTTTGAAACGGGAGATTACCATTTGTCCTTCCCACCTGAAGCAAATTTGAGTTATACTGATAAAAATGCCCCCAAGACACTCGACTTTATTGGTTTGAACTATTACTCTCATATGGTCTTGAGTTTTGGTTTGGATTTGGACAAAGCCTTGCAAACCAAAATCAGAGAGGGGGAGGTCAAAACGGATATGGATTATCCATTGTATCCCGAAGGTTTTTATAGAGCCTTGAAACGTATTGGTGAAGTGGGGGTTCCTGTGTATGTAACTGAGAATGGTATTGCCGATGCTCAAGATGATCGTCGGGAGACTTTTATTCGTCGTTATATTTATGCTATGTCTAAGGCGATACGAGATGGGGTGGACATTCGTGGCTATTATTATTGGTCGCTAATGGACAATTTTGAATGGGCTGAGGGCTATACGATGAAGTTTGGTTTGTATGAGGTAGATTTTGGGACACAAAAACGGACTTTGCGGAAAGGCTCAAAGGCGTTTCAGGAGATTGTTGGGAAGCATTAGTCTGACTTAGCGTTTTCTGTTCGGTGTTGATTGGGCTTAATGGTTTCGATTCGGTGTTGATTGGTTGATTGGGCTTAGTGGTTTCGGTTCTTTGTTGATTGTAATTACCAAATCAACATAGTCAACACAATTACCAAATCAACATAGTCAACACAAT